>NZ_JDST02000005.1:0-83121 GCF_000584975.1 Candidatus Accumulibacter cognatus
AGTGGTCGCGAAAATCATCGAGTAGTCGGGCACACACTTCTGGTGGAGCTTCTCTGCGGCTCCACCGATCGCTCTTTGGAAAAAAAATGCACAGCCAAAAAATCCGTATTCGCCTTAAAGCCTTTGACTATCGCCTGATCGATCAGTCCGCACAGGAAATTGTTGAAACGGCCAAGCGTACCGGCGCCGTTGTCCGCGGTCCGGTGCCGTTACCGACCCGCACCGAGCGTTTTGATATTCTTCGTTCGCCGCATGTAGACAAGACCTCGCGCGACCAGTTTGAGATCCGCACTCACCTGCGCTTGATGGATATCATCGATCCCACCGACAAGACTGTCGATGCCTTGATGAAACTCGATCTTCCCGCCGGCGTTGACGTCGAAATTAAGTTGCAGTAAGCACCTGCGAGCGGCTATAATCGCCGCCTTTCGTCGGACAGTAGCGTAGTGAATACTGCCCGTTTTTTTGCAGTGCTCGCCGGCCAATCGTAGCCGGTCAGAGGAGAATAAACATGAGTCTAGGCCTTGTTGGTCGCAAGGTCGGCATGACGCGCATTTTTACCGAGGATGGAGTGAGTGTTCCGGTAACCGTGCTCGATGTGTCGAACAATCGCGTCGCCCAGATCAAAACGCCGGAGAAAGACGGCTATTCGGTCGTACAGGTGGCTTTCGGCAAGCGACGCGCCTCGCGCGTGAATAAGCCCCTCGCAGGGCATCTTGCCAAGGCGGGTGTCGAAGCCGGCCACGTCTTGAAGGAGTTTCCAGTATCTTCTGCCGACCTCGCTGCATTGCAGCCTGGCGACCAGATCAGCGTAAGCATCTTCGCGGTCGGTCAAAAGGTTGATGTCACAGGCCAGACCATCGGCAAGGGCTTCTCGGGAGGAATCAAACGGCATCAATTCAAATCCCAGGGGGCTGCTCACGGTAACTCGGTCTCGCATCAGGCCCTCGGTTCAACCGGAATGGCGCAGGATCCGGGTCGTGTTTTTCCTGGCAAGAAAATGCCGGGTCATCTGGGTACTGTCAAACGTACTCAGCAGAACCTTGAGGTCGTTCGTGTTGATGCTGAACGCCAGTTGCTGTTGCTCAAGGGTGCGGTCCCCGGTTCCAAAGGGTCGGACGTGATCGTGCGTCCTGCAGTCAAGGCGGGGGCATAAATGGAACTCAAGCTGATCAATGAACAAGGCCTGGAAGCGAGTCGCCTGGAAGCCTCCGACACGCTGTTTGGCCGCGAATACAATGAAGCACTGGTGCACCAAGTGTTGATTGCCTACCAGGCAAATGGTCGTGGCGGCAATCGAGCACAGAAAGGCCGGCATGATGTCCGGCATAGCACCAAGAAGCCTTGGCGCCAGAAAGGTACTGGACGCGCCCGCGCTGGCATGTCTTCTTCACCGATCTGGCGAGGAGGTGGCCAGGTCTTCCCGAGCTCTCCGGACGAGAACTTCGCTCATAAACTGAATCGCAAGATGTATCGCGCCGGGATGGCGTCGATCCTCTCGCAGCTTGCCCGCGAGGATCGTTTGGCGGTGGTCGATAATTTCACCATCGAAGCTCCAAAAACGAAGATTTTTTCCTCCAAGATCAAAGGGATGGGCTACGATTCCGTGCTCGTGATCACGGATGACCTCGATGAAAATGTATTCCTGGCAGCGCGAAATCTGCCGAACATTCTGGTTGTCGAGGTTCAGCAAGCAGACCCGGTATCACTGGTCCGGTTCCAGAAGGTGCTGATGACCAGAGGGGCACTCGCCAAGTTTGAGGAGATCCTGGGATGAATCAAGAACGTCTGATGCAAGTGTTGCTCGCTCCCCAGATCTCCGAAAAGGCAACCTTCGTTGCCGATAAACATGAGCAGGTGATCTTTCGTGTGGCATCCGATGCAACCAAGCCTGAGGTCAAGGGTGCAGTTGAATTACTGTTCAAGGTCTCGGTGAAGTCGGTACAGATCGCGAACGTGAAGGGTAAGCACAAGAAATTCGGCCGTAGGATGGGTCGCCGCAAGGGCTGGAAAAAGGCCTACGTCTGCCTGCAGCCGGGCCAGGAGATTAATTTTGTCGATGGAGGAGGCGTCTGATGGCACTCGTCAAAGTCAAACCGACCTCGCCGGGCCGCCGCGCCGTCATCCGGGTCGTGAATGCCGACCTGCACAAGGGCGAGCCTGTTGCTGCATTGCTTGAGCCACAATCAAAGAAAGCTGGTCGTAATAACAACGGCCATGTTACAACACGGCACCAGGGCGGCGGACATAAGCATCACTATCGGCTGATTGATTTCAAGCGCAACAAGGACGGGGTTCCGGCCAAGGTCGAACGCCTTGAGTACGACCCGAACCGAACCGCAAACATTGCCCTCCTTTGTTACGCTGATGGTGAGCGCCGCTACATCATTGCCCCGAAAGGCTTGGCCGTTGGTCAACAGGTCTCGAGTGGTTCTGAAGCACCGATCAAGGCGGGCAATGCTTTGCCGATCCGTAATATTCCGGTTGGTACGACAATTCATTGTGTCGAGATGGTGCCGGGCAAGGGCGCGCAGTTGGCACGATCCGCTGGTACCTCGGTACAGTTGTTGGCCCGTGAAGGTGTGCATGCGCAGCTCCGCTTACGTTCCGGCGAGATTCGTCGAGTGCATGTCGAGTGCCGTGCAACCGTCGGCGAGGTGGGTAACGAAGAGCATAGCTTACGTTCCATAGGCAAGGCCGGCGGCAACCGTTGGCGTGGTATTCGACCGACCGTTCGGGGCGTCGCGATGAATCCAATCGACCACCCGCACGGTGGCGGTGAAGGCAAGACAGCAGCAGGTATGCATCCGGTCAGTCCTTGGGGTACCAAGACCAAAGGTTATCGTACTCGTCGCAACAAGCGCACAACGTCGATGATCGTGCAGCGCCGCCAAAAACGCTAGGGGATAGATAACCATGGGACGTTCCGTTAAAAAGGGCCCGTTTGCTGATGCCCATCTGATTAAAAAAGTGAGCGTAGTGCGCGCGACGGGCGACAAGCGCCCGATCAAGACGTGGTCGCGCAGGTCGACCGTGCTACCGGATTTCGTGGGCCTCACTATTGCCGTTCATAACGGCAAGCAGCACGTACCGGTGTACGTCACCGAGAATATGGTTGGGCACAAACTGGGCGAGTTTTCACTGACCCGTACCTTCAAGGGCCACACCGCTGGCAAGAAGGCCAAGAAGTAAAGGAATGAATATGGAAACTCGTGCTGTTTTGCGTGGGGTTCGGCTGTCGAGTCAGAAAGGTAGGCTGGTGGCCGATCAGATTCGCGGTTTACCGATCGATAAGGCGCTCAACATTTTGAGCTTCAGTCCCAAGAAAGGTGCTGCAATTATCAAGAAAGTGCTCGAATCGGCTATTGCCAACGCCGAGCACAATGTCGGTGCCGATATTGACGAACTGAGGGTAAAGACTATCTGTGTCGAAAAGGGCATGGTGCTCAAGCGCTTTGCAGCTCGGGCAAAGGGGCGCGGCAACCGGATCGTCAAGCCGACCTGTCATGTATTTCTGACCGTCGGCAACTGAGGAACAAGAATGGGACAAAAGATTCATCCTGCTGGTTTTCGTCTGGCTGTTACGCGTGATTGGTCGTCTCGCTGGTACGCCAACAGCAAGAACTTTGCCGGCATGCTCAACGAAGATGTTCGCGTTCGCGAATACTTGCGGAAAAAGCTGAAACATGCTTCGGTCGGGCGCATCCTTATCGAGCGTCCAGCCAAGAACGCACGTGTGACCGTATTTTCGGCTCGTCCGGGTGTGGTGATCGGCAAGAAGGGGGAAGAGATCGACCACTTGCGAGTGGCCTTGCAGAAGATCATGGGCGTCCCGGTGCATGTGAGCATCGAAGAAATCCGCAAGCCCGAGCTGGATGCCCAGCTAATTGCCGACTCGATCACACAACAGCTTGAGAAGCGCATCATGTTCCGTAGAGCCATGAAACGGGCGATGCAGAATGCAATGCGGTTGGGAGCGCAGGGCATCAAGATCATGAGTTCTGGTCGTCTAAACGGAGTCGAGATTGCCCGGCGGGAATGGTATCGAGAAGGGCGCGTGCCGCTGCACACCTTGCGCGCCGATATTGACTACGCAACCTCGGAAGCGCTGACCACATATGGCCTGATTGGTGTCAAGGTCTGGGTCTTCAAGGGTGAAATTCTCAATCGCCAGGAACCGGCTGCTGTTTCTGCCGAACCGGCACTTGACGATCAGCGTCGGCCTCGCCGTTCCCCTCGCCCTGGTGAGGCGGCTGACCGACCGCGTACGGTAAGGACCAGGCTCGACGCACAGGAAGAGCTTGTGAGAGCCGAGGGCGTTGCTGCGGAAGCGAAGGCGCCCGTGAAACGAGTAAGAAAGGCAGGAACAGATGCTGCAGCCAACTAGAAGAAAATACCGCAAAGAGCAGAAGGGCCGCAATACCGGTCTGGCGCTGCGGGGTGCCAAAGTTAGTTTTGGTGAGTACGGGCTAAAAGCAATTGGTCGCGGGCGATTGACTGCTCGCCAGATTGAAGCGGCGAGGCGGGCCATGACTCGTCACATCAAGCGCGGTGGCCGGATATGGATTCGCATTTTTCCTGACAAGCCGATATCAAAGAAACCAGCCGAAGTCCGGATGGGAAGCGGCAAGGGGAGCCCGGAGTACTACGTGGCAGAGATCAAGCCGGGTAAGGTTCTTTACGAGATGGATGGGGTTGCCGAAGGTCTGGCGCGTGAAGCTTTTGCGCTTGCTGCTGCGAAGCTGCCGATTCCAACAGTTTTCGTCACGCGTATGGTGGGTTGATCATGAAAGTCAGTGAACTCAGAGCAAAAACCGTCGACGAGTTGAACAAAGAGTTGCTCGACTTGCTGAAAGCCCAGTTTGGCCTGCGCATGCAGCTTGCTACTCAGCAGTTGTCGAATAACAGTCAGATTGGCAAAGTGCGTCGTCAGATCGCGCGCGTGCGCACCCTTCTTCGTGAAAAGGCAGTCCAATAATGAGCGAGACCACCACCAGCAACACGCGTACCCTGGTTGGGCGCGTTGTCAGTGACCGAATGGAAAAGACCGTCACGGTGATCGTCGAGCGTCGCGTCAAGCACGCCATGTATAACAAGATCATCATCCGTTCGAACAAGTACCACGCACACAACGACAACAACCAGGCAAGAGTTGGCGATGTCGTTGAAATTCAGGAGTCTCGTCCGCTTTCGAAGACCAAGACATGGATGGTCACGAAATTGCTGGAACGTGCTGTTGCGATTTAGGATTTGCTTTTTCTGGCAAGTCCGCTATAATCTGCGGTTTTCCCGCGCTCGACAGCGTGTTGAGCGTTCCTCCCCTAGCGGGTTCCAAGACTGACCGCCACAGCGGGCCAAGTTGGAGTGACAGATGATTCAAGTGCAGAGTACTCTCGACGTTGCCGATAATACTGGCGCACGTTCGGTGATGTGTATAAAAGTGTTGGGCGGATCCAAGCGCCGCTATGCTGGTGTTGGTGACATTATCAAAGTCACTATCAAGGATGCGGCGCCGCGTGGACGCGTCAAGAAGGGTGATGTCTATAGCGCCGTAGTGGTGCGTACCGCCAAGGGCGTTCGCCGCCCCGATGGGTCGCTCGTCAGGTTTGACCACAATGCGGCTGTACTCCTCAATAACAAGATGGAGCCGATAGGCACGCGCATCTTTGGGCCGGTGACACGCGAGTTGCGTGGTGACCGTTTCATGAAGATTGTGTCCCTGGCGCCGGAAGTGCTGTAGGGAAGAAAGCGATGGAAAAGATTCGTAAGGGCGACGACGTCCTCGTCATCGCAGGTAAGGACAAGGGCAGGCGCGGAACTGTGCTTCGCCGTACCGACGCCGAGCATGTTCTTGTCGAAGGTGTCAATCGCGTCAAGAAGCATGTCAAGCCCAATCCGGTCAAGGGTGTTGCCGGCGGCATTGTCGAAATGGAAATGCCGCTGCACATCTCGAATGTTGCGATCTACAACCCGGCGAGCAGAAAAGCGGATCGTATCGGATTCAGAACGCTTGAAGACAATACCAAGGTGCGTTTTTTCAAGTCGAATGGTGAAGTGTTGGGGGCCTAAGGAGTAGTCATGGCGCGTTTGCTGGATTATTACAACACCACGGTAGTGGACGAACTGACCCGCAGGTTTGGGTACAAGTCGAGAATGGAAGTGCCGAGAATTACCAAGGTTACCCTGAACATGGGGGTGGGTGAAGCGGTCGCTGACAAGAAGGTTCTTGAGAACGCGATGAGCGACTTGGTCAAGATTGCCGGACAAAAGCCGGTGATCACCAAGGCTCGCAAGTCGATCGCCGGTTTCAAGATTCGTACGGGTTATCCGATCGGCTGCATGGTCACGCTTCGTGGTCCGCGCATGTTCGAGTTTATCGACCGCTTGGTGACTGTTGCGCTGCCGCGGGTTCGTGATTTTCGCGGCATTTCCGGAAAAGGTTTCGATGGTCGCGGCAACTACAACATGGGCCTCAAGGAACAGATCATCTTTCCTGAAATTGAGTACGACCGGATCGATGCGCTGCGTGGCATGAACATCAGTGTCACGACTACGGCCAAGACCGATGAAGAGGCGCGTGCCTTGCTTGGCGCGTTTAAATTTCCCTTCAGGAACTGAGACGAAATGGCGAAACTTGCTGTGATCAACCGTGGTGAGAAACGGCGCAAGATGGTTGCAAAGTATTCCAAGAAGCGTGCGGAGCTAATGGCTGTCGTATCCGACCAGAGTCGTTCTTTGGAAGAGCGGTTCGAAGCGCGCTTGAAAGTGCAGGCGTTGCCGCGCAATGCTAGTCCAGTCAGGCTCCGTAACCGCTGCCTGCTCACCGGCCGTCCGCGTGGCGTATTCCGCAAGTTTGGTTTGGGGCGTGGCAAACTCCGCGATTTCGTGATGCAAGGCGAGGTGCCAGGAATGATCAAGGCTAGCTGGTAGGCAGGAGATAACATAATGAGTATGAGTGATCCGATCAGCGACATGCTGACACGCATCCGAAATGCCCAGATGGCAAGCAAAGGCTCGGTCGCCATGCCGTCTTCCAAGGTAAAGATCGCCATTGCCCAGGTCTTGAAGGACGAAGGCTATGTAGAGGACTTTGCTGTGAGTCCGAACGATGGTAAGCCGGTTCTAGAGATTGGTCTGAAATATTACGCTGGCCGGCCGGTGATCGAACGCATCGATCGGGTTTCGAGGCCAGGCCTCCGAATTTATCGAGGTGTCAGTGATATTCCGCAGGTCATGAATGGACTGGGGGTGGCGATTGTATCGACTCCCAAGGGTGTCATGACTGATCGTAAGGCGCGCGCTAGCCATGTCGGTGGCGAAGTGCTGTGCTTCGTCGCGTAAAGGTTAGCCATGTCCCGCGTTGCAAAGAAACCAATCGTTCTCCCGCCGGGTGTCACCGTCGATCTTTCAGCAGAGCTCATCTCGGTGAAGGGTCCTCTAGGCGCTCTCGATTTTTCCTCCCACGCTGCAGTGACCATAGAACAGGAAGGCGACAGCTTATTGTGCAAACCTGTCGAGGGAGTAGCTCAATCCGATGCGCTTTCCGGAACCATGCGTGCCGTGATTGCCAATATGGTCACCGGGGTTAGCAAGGGGTTTGAGCGTAAGCTCAGTCTGGTTGGCGTTGGTTACCGCGCTCAAGTCCAAGGCGATACGCTTAACCTTAGCCTCGGGTTCTCGCATCCCGTGGTTTACCAGTTGCCTCAAGGGATCAATGCCACGGTGCCGACGCAGACCGAGATCGTGATCAAGGGGGTTGACCGGCAACTCGTTGGCCAGGTTGCGGCAGAGGTTCGCGCCTATCGTAAACCGGAGCCCTACAAGGGCAAGGGCGTACGTTATGCGGAAGAAGTGGTCGTGATCAAGGAAACGAAGAAGAAAAAGTAAGGGTGCTCAGATGATTGACAAAAAACAGGCGCGTTTGCGCAGATCTCGCCAGACACGTGCCAAAATTGCCGAACTCAAAGCAGTACGTTTGTCGGTTCACCGCAGCAACTGTCACATCTACGCGCAGGTGATTTCGGTTTGCGGAACGAAGGTTCTGGCAGCAGCATCATCGCTGGAGCCTGAAGTGCGCAAGCGGCTGCCCAACGGCGGAGACATCAGTGCGGCAAAAACGATTGGTCAATTGATCGCTGAACGCGCGAAACAAGCCGGAATTGACCAGGTGGCGTTTGATCGTTCCGGTTTCCGTTACCACGGGCGGGTCAAGGCGCTGGCAGATGCGGCGCGTGAAGCCGGTCTCAAGTTCTGATCGCACTGCAAAGAATTGGAGTAATCAATGGCTAAACCGCAAAGCAGGAAACCTCAGCAAGCCGACAAGCCGGACGACGGCATGCGTGAGAAGATGATCTCGATCAACCGTGTGACCAAGGTGGTAAAAGGCGGTCGCATTCTCGGTTTTGCTGCGCTGACCGTGGTGGGTGACGGTGACGGTCGGGTGGGGATGGGCAAGGGGAAGTCGCGAGAAGTTCCGGTGGCAGTCCAGAAGGCTATGGAAGAGGCGCGCCGCAATCTGATCAAGGTCAGTCTACGGAGTGGAACCTTGCAGCACACGGTCGTTGGTCATCATGGGGCATCGAAAGTGATGATGCAGCCGGCTCCTGAAGGTACCGGGATCATTGCCGGAGGAGCCATGCGGGCGGTCTTCGACGTCATAGGCATGACCAATGTGGTCGCCAAGGCGCATGGGTCTACCAATCCTTACAATATTGTTCGGGCGACGATCAATGGTTTGCGGGCAATGACCACGCCGGCCGAGGTTGCCGCCAAACGTGGCAAGACCGTTGCCGAAATCCTGGAGTGAGCCATGTCTGAGAAGAAAGTGAAAGTGACGCTTGTCAGAAGCCTGATTGGTACCAAGGAATCGCATCGCGCAACAGTGCGTGGTTTGGGGCTTCGGCGTTTGAATAGTACTTCGCTCCTGGAAGATACTCCGGCGATTCGCGGGATGATCAACAAGGTTTCCTACCTCCTGAAGTGCGAGGGCTGAAATGGAACTTAATACTGTTCAACCCGCCAAGGGGGCACGAACGGAAAGAAAGCGTGTCGGTCGAGGTATCGGCTCGGGTTTAGGCAAGACTTGTGGCCGTGGCCACAAGGGTCAGAAATCGCGCGCTGGCGGCTTCCAAAAAGTGGGCTTTGAAGGCGGACAGATGCCGCTGCAGCGCCGTTTGCCCAAACGTGGGTTCAAGTCGATGATCAATGCCCATAATGCCGAGGTCCGTTTGTCGGATATTGCGCGTCTTCCGGTCGATGAGATCGATTTGGCGACGTTGATGCAGGCCAATCTGGTCTCGCAGCATGCACTGTCGGCGAAGGTGGTGCTCTCCGGCGAAATCAACCGTAAGCTTACCCTCAAGGGTGTGAGGGCAACCGCTGGCGCGCGCGCAGCGATCGAAGCTGCTGGCGGCAGCCTTTCGGAATAACAAGCAAGAAAAAGGTGGCCTTTTTTGGTAACTAGCTCCAACACGGTCAGCAAGAGTGGAAAGTTCGGCGATCTAAAACGTCGGCTGTGGTTCCTGCTTGGTGCCTTGGTTGTGTATCGGATCGGCGCGCATATCCCGGTTCCGGGCATTGACGCCCAGACCTTGAGCATGCTGTTCAACAATCAGCAGGGTGGCATCCTGGGCATGTTCAACATGTTCTCGGGGGGGGCGCTTTCCCGTTTCACAATCTTTGCACTCGGGATCATGCCGTATATTTCCGCATCGATCATCATGCAATTGATGACTCATGCCAGCCCGCAACTCGAAGCGCTGAAAAAGGAAGGTGAAGCCGGGCGTCGCAAGATTACGCAGTACACGCGGTACGGAACAGTTTTTCTCGCTTTGTTTCAGGGAATTGGTATTGCTGTCGCGGTCGAATCACAGCCCGGATTGGTGATTGATCCGGGAATGCTTTTTCGATTCGTGACCGTTACCACTCTGGTCACTGGTACGATGTTCCTGATGTGGTTGGGGGAGCAGGTCACCGAACGCGGGTTGGGGAATGGAATCTCGATCATCATCTTTGCAGGGATCGCAGCCGGATTGCCAAATGCGATAGGCGGCTTGCTTGAATTGGTCCGTACCGGTGCCATGCATCCTCTGACTGCAATTCTGATTTGCATACTGGTCGTACTGGTAACCGCGTTCGTCGTTTTCGTTGAACGGGGACAACGCAAGATTCTGGTCAATTATGCGAAACGTCAGGTGGGTAACAAGATTTATGGTGGGCAGAGTTCGCACCTGCCGCTGAAACTGAACATGGCTGGAGTGATCCCGCCGATCTTTGCTTCATCGATCATTCTATTTCCTGCAACGATCGCCGGCTGGTTTGGCTCTGGAGAGTCGGTTCGTTGGCTGAAGGACATTGCGGATGCGCTGTCTCCGGGGCAACCGATTTATGTGATGTTGTATGCTGCGGCGATCATCTTTTTTTGCTTTTTCTATACAGCGCTAGTGTTCAATTCGAAGGAAACTGCCGACAACCTGAAGAGAAGCGGTGCATTCGTTCCCGGGATTCGGCCGGGTGATCAGACCGCACGCTATATCGACAAGATTCTGATGCGACTGACTTTGGTGGGTGCGGGCTATATCACCATTGTCTGCCTGTTGCCGGAGTTTCTGATCCTGAAATGGAATGTGCCGTTCTACTTTGGCGGCACCTCCCTCTTGATCATTGTCGTCGTCACCATGGATTTTATGACCCAGGTACAGGCGTATGCCATGTCGCACCAGTACGAGAGCCTGTTGAAAAAGGCTAACTTCAAAGGCTCACCGGCGAAATAGAATGGCAAAGGAAGACTTAATTGAAATGCAGGGAGAGGTTATCGAGAACCTCCCCAATGCCACCTTCAGGGTGAAGCTTGAGAACGGCCATGTTGTACTGGGTTTCATTTCCGGGAAGATGCGCATGCACTATATTCGCATCCTGCCGGGCGACAAGGTGACCGTGCAGCTGACGCCATATGATCTGAGTCGTGCACGCATCGTCTTCCGTGCCAAGTAAATGGAATGGTTTTTAGAAGAATCTACGATCTACGCAGCAATCTACGCAACAACCCGACGAAAGGCAGGCTGCGCCTCAGGCCGGGAAATCAGGAGTGAATCATGAAAGTGCTGGCATCTGTGAAACGCATCTGCCGCAAGTGCAAGATTATTCGGCGCCATGGCATTGTGCGTGTGATCTGTACGGATCGACGTCACAAACAGCGTCAGGGTTGATCGCTGCGACCCACCATGGTGAGTTGTCAGTCGGTTGAAGGCATAAACATTAAGTTTCGATTAATTGGGGTGAATCGATGGCACGCATCGCAGGTGTAAACCTCCCGAACCACCAGCATGCCGAGATTGCATTAACGGCCATCTACGGTATCGGACGTCCGCGCGCGCAGAAAATCTGTGATGCTGCTGGAGTTTTACGTTCAACGAAAATGAAGGACCTTACTGAGGCTGAGCTGGAGCGTTTGCGCGACCAGATTGGAAAATTCAGTGTCGAGGGTGACCTGCGTCGCGAAGTCACAATGAGTATCAAGCGCTTGATGGACTTGGGCTGCTATCGTGGCCTCCGTCACCGCAAGGGCCTGCCGTCGCGTGGCCAGCGGACGCGCACCAATGCGCGTACTCGCAAGGGACCACGGAAGCCGATCGCCGGCAAGAAATGATTAGGAACTAGGACCAGACCATGGCCAAGACTGCCGCAAAAGTTCGTAAAAAAGTCAAGATCAGAAAGAATGTGGCCGAAGGAGTGGCACATATCCACGCTTCGTTCAATAATACGATCATCACCATCACCGACCGCCAGGGTAACGCGCTGTCTTGGGCGACTTCGGGTGGCGCCGGCTTCAAGGGTTCACGCAAGAGTACCCCATTTGCTGCACAGGTTGCAGCTGAAGCTGCCGGCCGGGTTGCCGTCGAGTGTGGCGTCAAGAACCTCGAAGTCCGCATCAAGGGTCCTGGCCCTGGGCGGGAGTCGTCGGTGCGTGCGCTTAATGCGCTTGGGATGAAGATCACTGCGATCACCGATGTCACGCCGATCCCGCATAACGGCTGTCGGCCACCCAAGAAGCGTCGGATTTAAGGAGGAAAAATAGTGGCTCGCAATCTTGATCCGAAGTGCCGTCAGTGCCGCCGTGAAGGCGAGAAGTTGTTCCTCAAGGGGGAAAAATGCTTCACCGACAAGTGTGCGATCGAACGTCGATCGTACGCACCCGGTCAGCATGGTCAGAAGTCCGGGCAGCGCTTGTCCGACTATGGTGTTCACCTGCGGGAAAAGCAGAAGATTCGGCGTATCTATGGTGTTCTTGAAGGACAGTTTCGCAAGGTTTACAAAGAGGCTGACCGTCGCAGGGGCGTGACCGGTGAAGTGCTCCTCCAATTGCTGGAAGCTCGCCTCGATAGCGTTTGCTACCGCATGGGCTTCGCGGCCTCGCGCGCGGAGTCGCGCCAAGTGGTCAGGCACAACGGCGTTCTCGTAAACGGTCAGCGAGTCAACATTCCATCATACCAGGTCCGCCCCGGTGATGTCGTTGAAGTCGTCGAGAAGACGAAAGCACACCTTCGCGTCAAGGCCGCTTTGGCAGCTGCCGAAGCACGGGGCTTCCCCGAGTGGGTTGAAGTGGATGCCAAGGCTGCAAAGGGCACTTACAAGGCACACCCGGAGCGTAGTGAACTGCCGCCGACGATCAACGAGAGTCTCGTCATCGAACTCTACTCGAAGTAGTAGCAGCGAGGCTTGACGGAATCAGGCAAAGGGACAGTACATGCAAAGCAGTGGACTATTTAAACCGCGCATCATCGATGTGCAGAGCTTGTCGCCGGTGCATGCACGAGTGGTCATGGAGCCGTTTGAACGCGGTTACGGACATACTTTGGGCAATGCGCTGCGCCGGATTCTTTTGTCATCAATGCCTGGCTATGCACCGACCGAGGTCAGCATCGAAGGCGTACTGCATGAATACTCGACTATTGATGGTGTTCAGGAGGATGTGGTAGATATCCTCTTGAACCTGAAGGGGGTCGTCTTCAAACTGCACAATCGGGAAGAGGTTCTGCTGCAACTTCGCAAGGAAGGCAAGGGTGTTGTTAGGGCTGCGGACATCAATGTCTCTCACGATGTCGAGATCATCAATCCCGAGCATGTCATCGCCCACCTCTCAGCCGGTGGAAAGCTGGCAATGGAAATGAAAATCGAGCGGTCGCGGGGTTATGTGGCTGGCAACCTGCGCGAGATCAGTGATGGCAGCAAGAATATCGGCAAGCTGGTCCTGGACGCATCGTTCAGTCCGGTGCGCCGGGTCAGCTACGCGGTCGAGAGCGCGCGGGTCGAACAGCGAACCGATCTGGACAAGCTGATCATGGACATTGAGACCAACGGTGCCATTGATCCGGAAGAAGCCATTCGGACCGCCGCGCGCATCCTGATGGAGCAGCTTTCGGTGTTTGCCGACCTTGCCGGGACGGCGCTACCCATTGAGTATCAGAAGACGGTGCAGGTTGATCCACTGCTGCTGCGTCCTGTGGATGACCTGGAACTGACCGTTCGTTCGGCCAACTGTCTAAAGGCAGAAAACATCTATTACATTGGTGATCTGATCCAGCGCACCGAGAACGAGTTGCTCAAGACACCCAATCTGGGCCGCAAATCGCTGAATGAAATCAAGGAAGTGCTGGCCGCACGCGGTCTGACACTGGGTATGAAGCTTGAGAACTGGCCTCCCGCCGGCCTCGAGAAGTGAGCAGCCGGACAAGAACAGGAAGGAATTGATATGCGTCACCGTTTGGGTCTTCGTAAACTGAATCGTACCAGCGCCCATCGTCTGGCGATGTTGCGTAACATGACCGTTTCCTTGCTTCGTGAAGAAGCCATCAAGACCACCTTGCCGAAAGCCAAGGAGCTTCGGCGCGTCATTGAGCCGATCATCACCCTTGGCAAGAAACCTAATCTTGCCAATCGTCGTTTGGCATTTGACCGGCTGCGCGATCGGGAGATGGTGGTCAAGGTGTTCGACGAACTTGGGCCACGTTATGCAACCCGCAATGGCGGTTATCTGCGGATTCTGAAGTGTGGTTTTAGAGATGGCGACAATGCGCCGATGGCATTTGTCGAGTTGATGGATCGCCCGGAACGCAGCGCTGTCGCCGAATAGACGGCAGCACTAGTCGACGCTATTAGCGCGCAAGAGCCAGGCTGTGGGCCTGGCTTTTTTTGCTCTTTGGCTATGAACAGCGTATTGGAGACGATTCGGTTGGAACAGCTGCACCGGACTCCTCCAGTTGTTGCAGTGCCCACATCTGCGCGTACAGGCCGCCAGCGTCGAGCAATTTAAGGTGTGAGCCGCGTTCTACGATATGGCCGGCATCCATCACCAGGATCTCGTCGGCATTCATAATCGTCGATAAGCGATGGGCGATCACCAGTGTCGTGCGGCCGCGAGCCGCGTTGTCCAGACTCGCCTGGATGGCTTTCTCGGTTTTTGAGTCGAGTGCCGACGTCGCTTCATCAAAGATCAATACCTGCGGGTTCTTGAGCAGCGCCCGAGCGATAGCAACACGCTGCTTTTCTCCTCCCGAGAGTTTCAGTCCGCGTTCGCCGACCCGCGTTTCGTAGCCATCGGGGAGCAGTTCGATGAACCCCGCGAGCTGTGCCGCGGTGGCTGCGGCAAGCACCTGTTCGCGGCTGGCCTCGGGCCGGCCGTACTGAATGTTGTAGTAAATGGTGTCGTTGAACAACACGGTATCCTGCGGTACGATGCCAATGGCTGCACGTAGGCTCGCCTGGGTGATTTTGCGCAGATCGTACCCGTTGATTCGGACATGACCGCTGCTGATGTCGTAGAAGCGGTAGAGCAGCCGTGCCAGGGTCGATTTTCCGGAACCTGACTCGCCGACCACGGCGAGGGTGCGCCCGGCCGGAATCACAAAATCAACGCTGTACAGAATTTGCCGGTTGGTTTCATAGAAAAAGTCCACATCGGAAAAGCGGATCTCCATCGGGCCAGCAGCCGGCAGGGTCATGGCGTCTGGCGCATCGGCGATCTCCCGGTGCACTGCGAGCAAGTCGAACATACGCTCGATGTCCGCCAGCGACTGGCGAATTTCGCGGTACACCACGCCGAGGAAGTTGAGTGGCATGTAGAGTTGAATCAGGAAAGCGTTGACCAGCACCAGATCGCCGAGGGTCATTGAGCCCGCGACCACACCACTGGCTGCTCGCCACATCATCGCCGTGACCCCCAAAGCAATGATGATCTGCTGGCCGAGGTTGAGCCAGGACAGGGAGACCTGGCTTCTGGTCGCCGCGTCTTCCCATAGGTGCATCTGCTGATCGTAGCGGCGGGCCTCGTACTGCTCATTGTTGAAGTATTTGACCGTTTCGTAGTTGAGCAGGCTGTCGATGGCACGAGTATTTGCTGCCGAGTCCATTTCGTTGAGTTTTCGGCGAATGCCGATCCGCCAGTTACTGACCTTGACCGTGAATACCACATAGGCCGTCAACGAAGCCAGGGTGATCAGGACAAAGGCACTGTCGTACCTGACCAGGAGGATTGTCAGGACGAGCGTGATTTCAACCAGGGTCGGGAGAATCGAATAGAGCGTGTAGCTGATCAGACTGGAGATCGATCGGCTGCCGCGCTCGATGTCGCGTGAAACGCCACCAGTCTGCCTTTGCAGATGAAAACGCAGCGAGAGGTCGTGCAGGTGTCGGAAAACCTCCAGCGCGATCTGGCGTACAGCGCGTTGCGTGACGCGTGCAAAGAGAATCTCGCGCAACTCCGTGAACAGCGAGGTCGAAAAACGCAGTGTGCCGTAGAGCAGCAGCAGCATGGCGGGCAAGGCGAGTGCCTGTTGCGTGCTGCTCAGGCCGTCGATCATCTCCTTGAAAACCAGCGGCACGCAGACATTGGCCAGTTTTGCACTGAACAAACACGAGAGGGCCATAAAGGCTCGCCATTTGTATTGCCACAGATAGGGCAGCAACTTGTTGAGGGTCAACCAGAGATGACTGTCGGCGGCCGCGGGTCGTTCGGTTGCAGGGTAGGGGGAGGCGGCTCGGCGCATGGCTTTGGCGTATCGATCGGGTTTCTGATCCTTGGAGTATGCCCTGTTGTCGAGTGAGGTCTCAAGGATCGGTTCAGAAAGCGGCAAAAAAACTTGCATTCGGAAAGCGATGGCCCTAACATTGAAACGAACGTTTGAACTATATATATTGTTGCCAGTCATTCGAAGCGCATATTGCAGCATTTCCTGGGTCAGCGAGCGATTCTATGTCCGATCAGAAAACCACAAGCGATACCCGTGAGCGCATCCTGGACGTTGCCGAACGTCTGTTCATGGACAACGGCTACGAAGCGACGTCGATGCGGGCGATCACCAGCGCGGCGGAAGTCAACCTGGCGGCGGTGAACTACCATTTCGGTTCGAAAGAGGCGTTGTTGTGCGAGGTCTTCCGGCGTCGCTTGACCTGGCTCAACGAGCAGCGCCTGCAGGCCCTCGACAAGCTCGAAGCGCAGGCTGCCGGCGCACCGCTCAAACCGTCGCAGATACTCGAAGCATTTTTCGGTACCTTGTTGCGAATGGGTGAGGACCCGTCACTCGGTGGTATGACCTTTCTGCGTCTGCTCGGGCGAACCCTGACCGAGCCAGCTGAGTTCATTCGAACCTTTTTTGCCGGTGAGTATGCGCAAGTGATCGATCGCTACAAGCGGGCGCTATTTCGTGCCTTGCCGGACGTTCCAAAAGCAGAGATTGTCTGGCGCCTGCATTTCATGCTGGGCGCCATGTCCTACGCAATTGCCGGTACCGACGTGCTGCAGGTCGTCACCGGTTGCGAAGTGGGAGACCTCGCGGGCGAAGCCAGTTGCGACGACCCGGATACGGTGCTGGCCAGACGCCTGGCAGAACGGCTGATGCCATTTCTGCTCGGTGGCCTGCGGGCACCCTTGCCCCAGTTTCATGAGGAAGCCAATAAACAAAAAGAGCCGTCTTCGAAGACGGTCTGATATTCCAGGGACAAGGCGCGAAGCGCAAGGTCCAACATACAACACCCAGGACCAGCAATAGGAGAAGCAGCAATGATCACAACGGTCGTCTCGATCATCATCGGTATCACACTGGTGAGTCTGGTCGTGCTATTCGGCTTTCGCCCCTTGCGGCGAGCACTGATTAGCCGGCCAATTTTCAATACCTACAAACGGATTCTGCCACAGATGTCGGATACCGAGCGCGTTGCGCTCGAGGCCGGCACGGTGTGGTGGGACGGCGAACTGTTCCGCGGTAATCCTGACTGGGAAAAGCTGCTCGCCTATCCGGTGCCAACGCTCAGGCCGGAAGAGCAGTCCTTCATGGACAATGAGGTCGAGCAGGTCTGTGCGTTGGTGGATGACTGGCAGGTGACGAACGAATTATACGATCTGCCACCACAGGCATGGCAGTACATCAAGGACAAGGGCTTTCTCGGGATGATCATCCCGAAGAAGTATGGCGGTCTCGAATTCTCGGCCTACGCCCACTCGCAGATCGTCACCAAACTGTCGACGCGTTGTTCGGCGTTATCGGTATCGGTGATGGTGCCCAACTCGCTCGGTCCCGCCGAACTGTTGCTGCACTATGGAACCGAAGCGCAGAAGAACCACTACCTGCCACGATTGGCCAAGGGAATCGAGATTCCTGCCTTCGCCCTGACCAGCCCCTGGGCCGGTTCAGACGCCGGCTCGATCCCCGACGTCGGCATTGTCTGCAAGGGCATGTGGCAGGGCCGGGAAGTGCTCGGCATGCGTGTGACCTGGGACAAGCGTTACATTACCCTCGGTCCGGTGTGCACCATCCTCGGTCTGGCTTTCCATCTTTATGATCCGGATGGTCTACTCGGCAGCAGGAAGCATCTCGGCATCACCTGCGCGCTGGTGCCGCGTGACACGCCCGGTGCAGAAATCGGTCGTCGCCACTTCCCGCTCAACGCCATGTTCATGAATGGCCCGACACGCGGCAAGGACGTCTTCATGCCGCTCGACTACGTGATCGGTGGCCCGGCAATGGTGGGTCAAGGCTGGCGGATGCTGATGGAGTGTCTGGCGGCTGGTCGCTCGATCTCGCTGCCGTCGTCGAACGCCGGCATGGCGCAACTGACGGCTCGCACGGTCGGTGCCTACGCGCGCGTTCGCAGTCAGTTCAAAATGGCGATTGGGCGCTTCGAAGGCGTTGAAGAGCCGCTGACGCGCATCGGGGCCTACACCTATATGATGAATGCCGTGCGCATCATGACGGCTGGTGCCATCGACCTCGGCGAGAAGCCATCGGTGGTCTCGGCAATTGCCAAATACCATGTCACCGAGCGCGCCCGCCAGGTCGTCAATGATGGTATGGACATCGTCGGCGGCAAGGGGATCTGTCTTGGGCCATCGAACTTCATTGGCCGTGCCTATCAGCAGCTGCCGATCGGGATTACCGTGGAAGGGGCAAACATCCTGACGCGCAGCATGATCCTGTTTGGTCAGGGAGCCATCCGCTGTCATCCGTATGTCCTAAAGGAGATGAAATCGGCTTTCAATCCGGATCCGCAACAGGGTCTGCGCGATTTCGACAAGGCCTTTTTCGGTCACCTGGTGTTCACCATCGGACATGCTTTCGGGGCGCTGAGGAAGGGCCTGACCGGGTCGCATTTCGTCTCCGTGCCAGCCAATGTCGCTCCGGAAACCCGGCGCTACTACCAACAGCTGACGCGTTTTGCCTCGGCTTTCGCCTTCCTTTCAGACATCTCGATGCTGGTTCTAGGCGGCGAATTGAAGCGCCGGGAAAAGCTCTCGGCACGGCTTGGCGACATCCTGTCGATGCTGTATCTGTGTTCGGCAACGCTTAAGCGCTATGAGTCGGAAGGGCGTCAGCAGGCCGACGCGCCGCTGATGCACTGGGCGATGTGGGATGCGATGTACAAGGCGCAGATGGCGTTTGACGGGGTGATTGCAAATTTTCCGGTGCGCTGGATCGCGCGCATGCTCTACCGTCTCGTCTTTCCTCTTGGGCACCCATACGACGTGCCCTCGGATCGGATTGGTCATCAGGTGGCAAAGTTGCTGATCGAACCGTCGGCTGCGCGCGACCGTCTGACCGCCGAATCCTATCTGCCCAAGGTCGAAAGCGAAGCCGTCGGCGCACTCGAACTGGCGCTGGCGGCAACCATTGCCGCTGAACCGATCGAAGCCAAGATTCGCGCTGCTGAAAAGAGTGGCGTACTGACCGACAATCCCGATGCCAATGTCCGCGACCTGGCGCATGCGTCGTTTGCCGCTGGCATCGTTACCGCGGCAGAGTACGCCGTGCTCAAGAGGCGTAACGAACTGCGCGACATCGTCATTCGCGTCGACGATTTCCCGCATGACCTCGGGCATGTGCGGCAACAGCCGCTGCTGCACAAAGCCGCCTAGACAACCGGTCGAGAGCCCTGGAAGGTGCGGAGCAGTTGTTCCGTGCCCTCTTGTTTGGCAGAAGGAGAGTTCATGGGATTTCAGCCCGTGTATGTCGTCGATGGCGCGAGAACGCCTTTTCTCAAAGGGCGCAATGCACCCGGGCCGTTCACGGCGAGCGATCTGGCGGTGCAGGTCGGACGCGCACTGCTGATCCGCCAGCCGTTTTTGCCGAGTGACCTTGATGAGGTCATTCTTGGTTGTGTCAGTCCATCGCCCGATGAAGTCAACATCGGCCGTCTCGTCGCCCTGCGTCTGGGTTGCGGCCACCGGGTGCCGGCCTGGACCGTGATGCGCAACTGCGCCAGCGGCATGCAGGCGATCGACTCGGCGATGGCCAACATTCAGAATGGACGTTCGCGTCTGGTGCTTGCCGGTGGTGTCGACGCGCTGTCGCATGCACCACTGTTATACAACGAAACGATGGTGCGCTGGTTTGCTCAGATGATGCAGGCCCGGACGCTCAGCCAGAAGATCGGCTTGTTCACCCGGCTACGTTTGTCGCAAGCCCTGTCTCCTGTAATCGGCCTGTTGAAGGGTCTGACCGACCCGGTCGTTGGTCTGCTGATGGGGCAGACCGCCGAGAACCTTGCCTGGCGATTCGGTATCTCACGCCAGCAGATGGATGAATACAGCGTTCGCAGCCACCAGCGTGCCGTCGCTGCGCGTACCGCCGGGCACCTTGGCGAGATCGTTCCGCTCGTTGATGGCAAGGGCAAGGTCTACAACGATGATGACGGGGTACGTGCCGATTCGAGCATGGCCGGACTCGCCAAGCTCAAGCCGTTTTTTGACCGCAAGTATGGCCGCGTGACTCCGGGCAACAGCTCGCAAATCAGCGATGGGGCCGCATGGTTGCTCCTGGCTTCGGCGGCCGCGGTCGAAGAGTGGCAGCTCGAGCCGCTTGGCGCCATTATCGACAGCCAGTGGGCTGGCCTGGATCCGGCGCAGATGGGCCTCGGCCCGGTACATGCCGCAACGCAGATCCTGCAGCGCCATCAGCTTGGGTTGGCGGACATCGACCTCTGGGAAATCAATGAGGCCTTTGCAGCACAGGTGCTTGGCTGCCTCGCGGCCTGGGCGTCGGACGACTATTGCCGCGAGCAGCTCGGTCTGCCGGGCGCGCTTGGCCAGATCGCGCCGGAGCGTCTCAACATCGACGGCAGTGCCATCGCAATCGGTCATCCGGTCGGCGCTTCCGGCGCTCGCATCGTCCTGCATCTGCTGCAGGCCCTGCGTATTGCCCGGGCGAAGCGCGGTATCGCCGCAATCTGCATCGGTGGTGGCCAGGGCGGGGCGATGCTGCTGGAAACCTTCGATCAGGCACAGGTAAAACGGAGAACTTCATGAATATCAATGGGTTTCAGAACTGGCGGGTGTCGGTGGACGCGGCAGGCATCGCCTGGGCGACGCTCGACCGCGTTGGCGAGTCGACCAATGCGCTTTCCAGTGCGGTCATGAATGAACTCGCGCAGCTTCTCGACCAGTTCGATCGTAGCCCACCGAAAGGGTTAATCTTCCGGTCGGGGAAGGCGGCCGGCTTCATTGCCGGTGCCGACATCCAGGAGTTTACACAGCTTGATACTGCCGAGAAGGGCATCGAATTGGTGGCGCGTGGCTGGCATCTCTTCAACCGTCTGGCAGCCGTTTCTTATCCGACGCTGGCGCTGGTACGCGGCCACTGCCTGGGTGGCGGGCTTGAACTAGCGTTGGCGTGTCGTTATCTGCTGGCGGTTGACGAGCCCTCGACCCGGATGGGGCTGCCGGAAGTGATGCTCGGCATCGTTCCGGGTTGGGGGGGCATGTTGCGCCTGCCGGAACGGATTGGCCCGCAAGCGGCGCTCGACATGATGCTGACCGGCAAGACGATCGATGCCGTCAAGGCGAAACGCATCGGGCTGGCCGATGACTGCGTACCGGCACGCGTCATGGATGGCGCCGCGGCATTGCTGGTGCTCGCCAATCAGCCGCGCCGCCATCCGCCCCTGCTGAAGCGCCTGCTCAATGGTCCGTTGAAGGGTCTGGTGGCGAGTGCTGCAAGAAAGCAGGTCGGCAGGCGCGCACGCCGCGAACATTATCCGGCACCATACGCGATCATCGACATATGGGCCAATCACCAGGGGAATGCGTTGGCAGCACCGACGCTGATCGACCGCATGGTCCGTTCGCCGACGGCGCGCAATCTGGTGCGTGTTTTCTTCCTGCAGGAACGCCTGAAGAACTTTGGCAAGGCCAGCAGTGATACAGTCAGGCGCGTTCATGTCGTTGGTGCCGGCGTGATGGGCGGCGACATCGCGGCCTGGTGCACCCTGCGCGGGCTGACCGTCACTCTGCAGGATCAGGGAATGGCGCGCATTGCTCCGGCCCTGCAACGCGCCTATGCGGCATGGAGCCAGCGCATCCGGGACAAGCGCGAACTGCGCAACGTCATGGACCGGCTGATTCCTGACCCGGAAGGCCACGGTGCACGCCAGGCGGACATGGTGATTGAGGCAATTTTCGAAGACCTCGACGCCAAACGCGCTTTGCTCGCCAAGCTCGAAGCGGTGATCAAGGCTGACGCGGTGCTGGCGACGAACACTTCCAGCCTGCGCATCGAGGACTTGTCCACGGTGCTGGCCAGACCGCAACGTCTGATCGGGATTCACTTCTTCAACCCGGTCGCGAAGATGCCGCTGGTCGAAGTCGTTGCCGCTCCAGGTGCCGATCCTGAAATGCTGCAGCGCGGGACCGCTTTCGTCAAACAGATCGATCGCCTGCCGTTACCGGTCAAAAGTGCGCCGGGCTTCCTGGTTAACGCCGTTCTCGGACCCTATATGCTCGAAGCGATGCGCGCCGTCGATGAGGGTTTCTCGGCGGCAACGGTGGACGAGGCGATGCTCGCCTTCGGCATGCCGATGGGCCCGATCGAACTCGTTGATATGGTCGGACTCGACGTTGCCATGGCTGCGGGCAAAAGCCTTGCAGAGGCCGCAGCCGAGCCACCGAAATGCCTGCTGGAACGTTTCAATGCTGGCCACCTCGGCAGGAAAACTGGCCGGGGTTTCTACGACTATCCTGCTGGCCGACCCGCCAAAGGGCCGGCGGGAACCGTTCCCGCTGGCCTCTCCGCCCGCTTGGTGAAGCCCCTGCTTGACCGGACGCAGCAACTCGTCAGCGACGGGATCGTTGCCGATGCCGATCTGGCCGATGCCGGTGTGATCTTCGGTACCGGGTTCGCTCCCTTTACCGGGGGGCCGATGAATTACGTCAAGGGGCATCAGGCCTGAAGTGGCAATGGTCACGGTCGAACCCTTCGCCATCTCAGTCTTGCGGGACGGACGCCGATGCGGCCACACCGAAGATCACTTTTCGGGGTTCTCTGCGTGCTACTCGATTCGGGGAAATTCCTCCGGGTCTGCCGCGTGCATGAAACGACCACTTGCCAGGAAATAGACGATCTGTGCGGCGCAACGCCGCGAGACGAGCATTTCCGAGTGTGCTAGCGGCAGGTCGATGAAATCGGTGGCGCCGGGCAGTCGCGTCTCCGCCAGCGTGACGAGGCCATCGTTCGGTGTCGGCAAGTCCGCTAGCACTCGCCCCAAACCGACGCTACGCGTGCCCGCCAATACTCCGACTTCGACCGTCGATCGCTGCAGCGTGGTGGCGTCGGGGCCCCTGGATAGCCACTCCATCGTCGATTGCCCAAGCAGTGTAGGGAGCCCCCAAAAGCTTGACAGGCGACGCGCAGCGTAGCTGTCACTACAGGGGGTGCCGAGCAGGACGGCCCGGCGCAGACGGGGATCGCCGGTCTGCGCCAGCATGTCCAGGATGATCAGACCACCTAGGCTATGGCCCACCAAATGGATGCTCTCTGCGCTGGTCTCGGCCACACGGGTCTGCAGTTCCGCGGCATTTTCCGACAAGGTTGCACGCACGCTGCGGTAGCCGAAGCGCAACGTACGGTAGCCAAGGCGCTCGAGCCATCGGCTGTGCAACACGAACACCGCGGCTGGCGTCCACAAGCCGTGCACCAGGATCACCAATTCGCCGGCGTGTCCCTCGTCAGACGTTACCTCATGATCCAAGTTGCACTCCGCATGAATGGGCGTGTTCGATCTGGGGGAAGGCCGTGCACTACCATGGTGGCCGGATGGAGCCGAGTCGCTTCCCGGTGCTTCATTGAGGGTTGCCCTCGATTCTGCTGCTCGGGGCCGAACGATGGCGACTGTCCTCGGCTTCCAGTCCAGTGATGACTTCTCCGGCGATGCGGTAGGACTTGCCGCGGAAAAGAGCCAAGACCTGTCCCTTGCGGTCGCGGATGGTTGTGTCGTAGACCCCGGTGCGCCCGGCGAGAGAACGCTCCTCACACTCGGCTTCCAGTTCTTCGCCTTCACGTGCAGGGCTGAGGAAGTCGATGTGGCAGGCCGAGGCAACCGTGTTACGGTTATAGCTATTGCAAGCGTAGGCAAAAGCGGAGTCAGCGAGGGTAAAAAGGAAACCTCCATGGCAGATATGATGAGCATTGACCATATCTGGTCGAACAACCATCGAGAGTCGCGCATAC
Source organism: Candidatus Accumulibacter cognatus (assembly GCF_000584975.1). Lineage (NCBI taxonomy): Bacteria > Pseudomonadati > Pseudomonadota > Betaproteobacteria > Candidatus Accumulibacter > Candidatus Accumulibacter cognatus. The sequence continues at coordinate 23,991 of NZ_JDST02000005.1, forward strand.
CCTGGTCGGACAGCCATCAGACGGATGCCGATCAGCTTCAGTGCAGCGTCGCGGCTGTACATTGCTGCGGCTGTTTGTTCAGCGAGCAAGATCGGAGCTGGTGCATTGTGCCCAGCGCTATTGGACTTGGACATGCAGGTTCCTTTCGGAAAAGACATTGATTGGGCTGCGAGTGACAGCGTATTGCTTGGCAGGACCGGTAAAAATGGTACAAAACAAGCCGATTGATATTAAAAGGCGTATCATAACGCGCTTTTTGACAATTTTACCTTCTAGTTGATGGCTTGCTGGTAACAGGAGTCGAGCTGACAGCCTGGGGCGAATGGACGAGAACTCACAGAAACTGGTTCGAGAGGAAAGCCGTTTGATCGAGGCAGTGCCGGATTCGCTGCACGACGGGCAAGTCGCCGTCACGTGGACCAGGCGGTGCCGTTTGCTGTCTCTTCGGGGAAAGGCGATACTGGATGACGCCACAGGAATGGCGCGCCGATGAGTGTCGCGATACACACGCGGATCGACGAATTCAGACGGCAGAGGCGGGTGCATGCCGGTTCCTTGATTGTCTCGCTCTTTGGCGATGTCGTGTTGCCGCGGGGCGGGCGAGTCTGGCTGGGCAGCCTGATTCATTTGCTTGGGCCCTTGGGGATCAATGAGCGCTCGGTCAGGACTGCCGTCTTTCGCCTGACCAAAGACGAATGGCTGTGTAGCGAAGCACTGGGCCGTCGTAGCGAATACCGCCTCACGACTTCCGGAGAGCGTCGCTGTGCCGATGCAGCGCGACAAATCTATGCTGCCCGCGCGCCGCACTGGGATCGTCGTTGGCGACAAATTCTGGTACTTGGCGCGTTCGCTCAGAAGGACCGCGAGGCCCTGCGCCGAGCTCTCTTCTGGCAAGGTTTTGGTGCCTTGGGCGCGGAGTGTTTCGTGCACCCCAGCGCGGACCTGCCACGTGTCCTTGACGCACTGCTGGCGGACGGTCTGGCGCATTTGCTGGCCGGGTTGATGCCGTTGCTTGCCGCAGATGCCAGCCTGGTGGGTACAGCTGGAAACGCCGACTTGGTCGCACGGGCCTGGGACCTGCGCGAACTCGGGCAGGCCTATGCCGAGTTCGTCAGTACCTATAATTCTGTCCTGGTGGAACTACGTAGCGATCCCCTTGCCACAGCCGATGAAGAGGGCGCTTTTCTCCTGCGATTACTATTGATTCACGACTATCGGCGCTTGCTACTGCGCGACCCGGAACTTCCCGAGCAATTGTTGCCTGCGGAGTGGCCGGGAGAGCGCGCGCGGCTGCTCTGCAAGGATCTCTACCGACGATTGCTGGTGCCTGCCGAGCGCCATCTTGACCGTCTATTGTTGACCGCGGACGGTGTTTGTCCACCTCTACAACCGATCGTATACGAGCGTTTCGCCGAAGACGATCCGCTGCGCTGCCTTCGCCTTGACGTATCAGATCATGCCGGCGAGAAATAATGTGGAAATTATCCAGCGACTCACGAAGAGCGTTGGCAGCAATCCTCGGGCCGAATAGAACCGCAACAGGGGCACTGGCCTAACGGTCGGTGCCCCTGCGATGCGACTGCTGCGCGATCCTTCTTTGGCTTTACGCGGTCGGACTGGCTTGTTGCTTCTTGTAGAAGCCAGTTTCGGCCAGCACGTCCTGTTCCGCAAAGGCGGCCTTTTCTCGGGCTGCGGTTTCGCTGGTGTCGAGAACCGATCCGAGCCAGGCGGCGAGAAATGCCAGAGGCATCGAAAAGAGTGCAGGTTGCTCGTAGGGGAACAACGCGGTCGGATTGCCGAGGACGGTAACCCACACCGCCTTGGAGCAGACTACCAGCGTCAAGGCAGAGATCAGTCCAACCATGGCACCGAGAACGGCACCGCGAGTGGTCAGACCTTGCCAGTACATCGAGAGTATCAGTACCGGGAAATTGGCCGAGGCGGCAATGCCCAGCGTGAGGCCAGATAGGAATGCCAGATTGTGCTTCTCGAACATGATCCCGAGAATGACCGCGAGCACGCCCAAGCCCAAAGAGGCAATCTTGGACACCTTGATTTCTTCAGCCTCGGTCGCCGTACCCCTCTTGATCGCGTTGGCGTAAATGTCATGCGAAATCGCCGAAGCTCCGGCGAGAGCGAGTCCCGACACTACTGCCAGGATGGTTGCAAATGCCACCGCCGCCATGAAGCCGAGCAGCAGGTTTCCGCCCACGGCATGTGCCAAATGCATTGCTGGCATGTTGCCGCCGCCCAGCAATTTCCCGCCGACGATTCCTCCCTCGAAGTACTGCGGATCGGTGCCGACGAGTACGACGGCCGACAGCCCGATCAAGCCGATCATCAGGAAGAAGAAGCCCATCAGGCCGGTGGCAACGAAGGCACTCTTGCGCGATTCCACGGCATTCGGTACCGTAAAGAAACGCATCAGGATGTGCGGCAGACCGGCGGTACCGAAGACCATTCCAAGTGCCAGAGAAACAGCGGAAATCGGGTCGGAGAACATGACACCGGGGGCGAGGATCTTGATTCCGTCCTTATGCACGGCGGCGGCTTTGCTGGCCAGCGTTTCGAAGCTGAAGCCGAATTTCGAGAAAGCCAGCAAGGCCATTAAGGTGCCGCCGGAAACCAGCAGAACAGCCTTGACGATCTGCACCCAGGTTGTGGCCAGCATTCCCCCGAAAGTTACATAGATGACCATCAGCACGCCTACTGCAACTACGGCGATCCAGTACTCGACCCCGAACAACAGCTTGATTACCTGGCCGGCACCCACCATCTGAGCGATCAGGTAGAAAATGACTACAGTGAGGGAGCAGATCGCCGCTGTAGTGCGTACGGGACGCTGCGACAGACGAAAAGACGTGACATCGGCAAAGGTATAGCGCCCGAGATTGCGCAGCCGCTCCGCCATGATGAAAAGAATCATCGGAAAGGCTACGATCAGGCACAGGCAATAGAGAAAGCCGTCATAGCCCTTGGCGAAAATCAGGCTGCTGATGCCGAGTAGTGTTGCTGCGGAGAGCAAGTCGCCAGCGATCGCGAAGCCATTCTGGGTGCCGGTGATGCCTCCCCCTGCAGCATAGTAATCGCTGGCCGTCCTTGTACGCTTGGCTGCCCAATAAGTGATCGCGAGCGTGATCGAGACAAAGAGCAGAAACATTGCAATGGCCGGAATGTTGGCGGTTTGTGCTTGGCTTCCTGGCGTAGCCAACGCCAGGCCTGTCCAGGTCAGCAATCCAAGGCTCGTGATCGATTTTGGCGTCAGTCCACTCATTGGTTGGCCTCCTGTACAATCTGATCGCTCAGGCCGTCGAAATCGCGGCTGGCACGGCGAACGTAGATGCCGGTCGCCACCCAGAAAAACACGATCATCGCCACCCCCAGGGGGATGGCGATGGTCGTCACGCCGGCACTTGATACGGGTGTTGCCAAGATGCTTGGTTTGAACGCCACGATCAATACGAAAGAAAAGAACACGCCCAGTGTGCTGCCAGCTAATAGCCAGGCCAGTCGCTTTCGGCGCCTGACCAGTTCTGCGTATCTAGGATGGCTGAGAATCCTTTGGTAGATTTCGGTGGACATACGAATCTTGTCTCCTCTTGATGAATTCGAGGTGCCTGAATTTGCACGCATCCCTCGATGGTCTGCTGGTTTTTTTGATATCAGTCCCCAACCGCGAAAACAGGTTCTTTCATCTTCCTACATAGGCTTCCCTCCTTTGGGCTCCTGAGCGGGGTGAATGGCACGTATCCAGTGCCCTGCGCTTCCTGCAGCGAGGCGCTCGACCGTCAGTTCTGTATGTGATGACGAGCACATGCTTCTAGCTTCTACGATCGTGCTGAGGTGGCCGTGGGAAGCGGGTGTGCAGGCGGGCCGTCGTCAAGGGCGCATTCACCCACAACGCATCCTGTTAGCTGATCGGGGTCTGAAGCGAGACCATGTGGCTGATGGGTGCGACCACAGGCCGTTGTTGTTGGAAATAGCCTTCGCTATGAATCATCTTGGGCTTGGCGCCCAAGGCTTTTACTGCCGAGACACAGTCTTCAACGAAAGCAGGGCTGCCAGCGATGAAAATGGAGAAATCCGACAGATCGCTGAACAGAGAGGGGAGGACCTGGGGCACGCGGCCACAGAGACCCTCATGCTGTTCGCGTGTCAGCGTATAGATGTAGCGAAACCCCGGGTGTTTGGCTTGCCACCATGCCATCAGGCCCGATTCATACAAATCGTGGGTGGTACGTGCAGAGAACAACAGGGTGACCGGTTGGCTGTAGCCACGACGCAAGGCCGCGTCAGCCAGGGCCAGTACCGGCGCTAGGCCTGAACCAGCAGCAATGCATAGCACCGGCGCGTCAACCGAAGGATCACCGATGAATGTGCCATAGGGTCCCGACAAGGTTACGGTGTTGCCGACATTCAGATGCTGGTGTACCCATGCGCTGGTGACGCCGTCGTCGACGCGCGTGATTTGCAGAGAGATTTCGCCGTCTGGTCGGGGGGCGTTGGCAATCGAGTAAGAGCGCGGGGGAATGCCGGACTGGGGTGAGCCGAGCATGATGTATTGTCCTGGCCAGTAACGCATGGGTGAGGCAAGTGGCCGCAGCCGCAATTCCAGAATGCGGGGTGTACGCATCAGGCGATCGACGACGATGAACTCCTGGTTTTCTCGGGGCGGGAAGAGTTTTGGCTGGGCATCCTCGGTACCCCAATCGATGACCAATTCATCGGAAATTGGTTTGGCCATGCACATCAGCCCGTAACCCTCATGGCGCTCCTGCTGGGAAAGGGCCATGTCCAGAACGAAGCCCTGGTCGAAGGTGCCGCTCAAAACCTTAACCTTGCATTCTCCACAGGCCCCGGCACGACAATTGTTGGGCAAGGCATAACCGGCGGCTTCCAGCGCTTCGAGTACCGCGCTACCTTCCTGACATTCGACGATGTGTCCCGAAGGGTGCAAACGAATATGTTTCATGGCCATTCACGTATTCAACCAAGTGATCAACGGTGGCCCAGCAACGGGCCTCCTTCCCCTAACGAAAAAGTTTTCGGTCTAGAACACTGGAATGATGTCCTCCATGTCCACATCGCGAATTTCCTCGCCGGTGATACCCACCTCGGGGATTGCCGGGAAGGGAATGTCGAACTTGTCGAGAACTCCCTTGAGGTTGAGCATCGCGTTGCGCCAGTTGTCTTTCTTCGCTTCATATTCCGGGATGTGGAAACCTGCGCTGCGGGCAATGGCTTCAGCTTCGCGCTGGTTGGCGATGAAGTCCTTCGGAATATCCCAGAAATCCTCTGGCGGTTCGAAGAGAACGCCTGACAGGAACAGGAATCCGGCTCGGATCTGCTTGGTGATCAGCGGCCGATCCGTGAGGTCGAGTTTGGGATAGTCGCGCTCCATCAGCGACATGCAAATCGCCATGTGCCGTCCTTCGTCCCGTCCAACATTGCGGAATGCCTCCTTGAACACCGGCTCCACGCATTGCGCAGCCATCTGGTGGAAGATCGTCGCGGCGGCGATTTCGCCCATCAGGAAGGAACTGAAAAGAACGGCGAGACTGTATTTGGGGACTGCCGTCTTGTACCCCTCCCAATAACGGGAGCCGTTGTAGTACAGCCAGTGCGCATTTTTCTGGGCTTTCCGGCCGATCTCTGTTTTCGGAACGTAAGTAAGAACATCGGGGTGTTCAAGCAGTCTGGTGATAGCCATTCCGCACAGTTGCTCGTGGTTCTGCTCGTCACGAGTCACCGAGAAAAAGCAGCGCCTGACGGCCTCTTCCTCATGGGCTTCGTAGGTCTTGATCAGTGCCGCGGCGAATACGGGGGGCGCGGAGGCGTCGAAAACGGACAGGATGGTCCACCAATAGGCTATGGCTTCCCGTTGCTCCCACGAGTATTTCGACAGATCCAGGGTGTTCCAGGGAAGTTTTTTGGGGTCCCAGGCTTCGCGCAGCGAAGAATCCCAAATGTCTTCCAGTTTCCTGGTCTTGGCAGGCCAACTCAGCGGAAAGATGTTGGGCTGCTCGGTTGCCGTCGGCAATTCCATTTTGCCAGCGATGCGCTCATGTTTCGACATGGATGATTCCCTTTCAATTTGGTTGCGTGGTCCCGAGACACCGGTGGGTGTGGCGTTGCGGGGGGTGCCGTGGAGCCGTCCGCAGAGCGGTACTGCTCGTTGCGAAATCAAAGAACTGCTAGGAACCCAAGCCTTGGACGGTAGGGGCTGGGGCACAGAAAATCTGCCGTTGTCAGACTCGCCGACCCGCCAATTGGCCTAATAATGTTACATGTTTTTAGGGTGTGTCAACCACTTGTGTGTTACTTTAAGGTCGGTGCAGCCCGGTTCTACAGGCGCCTGCCGAATCATCTGGGAAGGCCTATGGTGTTCGAAAGATCGTATAAATTTCCTGATGTTATTACCATTAAGGATGCGTTCTGATCGTACATCCGATCTGGCATCGAGTTATTATCGATACAAGACCTTGACAGTCCGTCGTGTTCTTTGTAACGTTTCTCATTAGGATTATTGCTAGGCCGCCGCCCTGATTGAGCCGTTGGCGAGGGCGAGGCGTTGATGTAAAACTATGTGGAGGAACTATGGCTCACCCCTTGTTTGAAAGGCACCGTGCAACTCTGGATGCCGCCCTTGAAGCGATTCGTGTTCGCGGCTACTGGTCAGCGTATTCCGAGATGCCGAGCCCCAAGGTCTATGGGGAAACAGCGATGCAGGATGGCAAGGCCGCCATCGATGCCTTGCGTGGTCAGGAGTTTTTGCTTGACATGCCGGGGCGGATCGGGGCGGTGGCGTCCGAACGTTCGCCTTACGGCGTGGAACTGTCGATCAGCTATCCGGAATGCGATCCGCAGGCGCTCATCGATGCCGGTCTAGCGGCCATGCCGGCATGGCAGAAGGTCGGTGCCGACGGCCGTACCGGAATTTGCCTTGAGGCGCTGCAGCGCATCAATCAGCGCAGCTTCGAGATTGCCCATGCGGTGATGATGACCACCGGGCAAGGCTGGATGATGGCATTCCAGGCCGGCGGGCCGCATGCGCAGGACCGCGGATTGGAGGCGCTTGCCTATGCCTGGCGAGAGATGTCCTTTGTGCCGAACGAAGCGCTTTGGGAAAAACCTCAGGGCAAGAACCCACCGCTGACGATGCGCAAGCACTTCGAGATTGTTGGCCGTGGCGTGGCCTTGGTGATTGGTTGCGGGACCTTCCCGACCTGGAATACCTATCCGGGTCTTTTCGCAGCGCTGGCGACAGGCAATGCCGTGATTGTCAAGCCGCATGAAAACGCCATCCTGCCGGCGGCGATATCGGTCAGGATCATCCGCGAAGTACTGGCGGAAAACGGCATCGATCCGAATCTGGTGACGCTTGCGGTGACCTCGGACCGCAAGACGACGCAGGCGCTGGCGGTCAATCCGGCGGTGAAGTCTGTAGATTTCACCGGCAGTAATGCCTTTGGGGAATGGTTGAAGGAACATTGTCGACAGGCACAGGTGTATGCAGAGCTGGCGGGTGTGAACAACGTGATCATTGAATCCACCGATGACTACAAGGGAATGTTGAAGAATCTGGCTTTCACCTTGGCGCTCTACTCCGGGCAGATGTGTACGACGACGCAAGCGATCATCGTGCCGGCGGATGGCATTGAAACCGATGAAGGGCACAAGAGCTTCGACCAGATTGGCGCGGATCTCGGGGCAGCGCTTGACGGCTTATTGGCGAAACCCGAAATCGCTACTGCGGTTCTCGGCGCCATTCAATCGTCCGACACTCTGGCCCGGCTGGCCGACGCGGCGGCGCTTGGCGAGGTCGTGGTCGCTTCGCGCAAGATCGAGCACGCGGAATATCCCATGGCAGAAGTCCGCACGCCCATCATTCTCAAATGTGATGCTGCCGATGAAGGGGCCTACATGCAGGAGCGCTTTGGCCCGATCAGCTTTCTAGTCCGTGTGCAGAACAGTACTGCCGCTGTCGCGTTGTCGGAGCGCCTGGTGCATGAACACGGTGCCTTGACGGTTGGTCTCTATTCGACGCAACCCGAAGTGGTCGAAGCCGTGACCGCTGCGACTTGCCGTGCCAAGGTGGCACTGTCGATCAACCTGACCAGCGCGGTTTATGTCAACCAGTCAGCCGCTTTTTCTGACTACCATGCGACCGGGGGCAATCCTGCGGCAACGACCTGTTATGCCGATGCCGCATTCGTCGCCAGCCGTTTCCGTGTCGTACAAAGGCGTTATCACGTCTAGCGCTTCACGGGTCTGGCGCTTGGGTCGAAGGCCGCGGTGCATGCAGGGCGCGCCGCCGGCCGCTGAAGCCAATAGGCTGGTCTGCAAGGGTCATCCGACGGTGCACTGTGGTTGCGCAGAGACCGAGACCGAGAGTGAAGTGGTCCGTGGCCGAAAGCGTTCCTCCGCCAGCTGGCGAGCACGGAGAACGTTCCTGGGCCGGGATCTTGCCCAACAACCTGGTGAATGAAAGGGGTGTGCATGGCTTTCGAGACTATTCTTTTCTCCGTTGTGGACGGAGTGGCGCGTCTGACGCTGAATCGACCGGATCGCCTCAACAGTTTTACCGAACAGATGCACGCGGAAGTGAGGGCGGCCCTGGCGCTGCTCCGCGAGGACAGAACGGCGCGCGTCTTCGTTCTCAGTGGCGCTGGCAGAGGTTTCTGCGCCGGTCAGGACCTGGCCGATCGAAGTGTCTTGCCTGGAGAGGCCCCGGTGGATCTGGGAGCCAGCGTCGAGAACAATTACAAACCGCTCGTCCTGGCGCTCCAGAATCTGGCGATGCCCACGATCTGTGCGGTGAATGGCGTTGCCGCCGGGGCGGGTGCCAACCTTGCTCTGGCCTGCGACCTGGTTGTGGCCAGCCGTTCCGCATCCTTCATCCAGTCATTCAGCAAGATCGGTCTGATCCCGGATACGGGGGGGACTTACGTATTGCCGCAGCGCATCGGCGTTGCACGCGCAATGGGGCTGGCATTGCTCGGAGACAAGCTTGCAGCCGAACAGGCGGCCGCATGGGGCTTGATCTGGTCATGTGTCGATGACGCGCAGTTCGCTGAGACAGTGGACCGTCTGGCCGCACAACTCGCACTGGCTCCGACCAAGGCGCTGGTCCGCACGCGGCAGGCGATGCGCGCCAGCCATCTCAACACTCTGGAGCAGCAACTCGACCTCGAACGCGACTTCATGCGCGAACTCGGTCACAGTGACGATTATCGGGAAGGCGTCAGTGCCTTCATGGAAAAGCGGTCGCCGCGGTATACCGGCGAATAGGCCGTCCGCCCACTGGTAACACGGCTGGCGCCATGCTCACGGTGAGGCGTCAGTGAGGCTGCGAAGTATCCATCCGATGGCGCAACAAGAGGATATTTCGCCTGCCGCAGTTACAGCAGCAGATTCATCCAGCGTCACGGAAGGAATCGTATTCCGTCATATTACTAACAAGGAGGAGATCGTGACCAGCAAAACCCCCCAGCCGGGAGATTTGGAGCCCATTGAAACCGCCAGCCGCGACGAGATCTCGGCATTGCAATTGCAGCGCTTGAAGTGGAGCCTGAAGCATGCGTATGACAACGTTCCGCACTACCAACGGACGTTTTCCGCTGCGGGTGTCCATCCGGACGACTTGCGCAGTCTTGAAGACCTGGCGAAGTTCCCGTTCACGACCAAGGTTGATTTGCGGGACAACTATCCTTTTGGCTTGTTTGCAGTGCCGCGCGAGAAAGTGGTGCGCGTGCACGCCTCGTCGGGAACCACCGGCAAACCGGTGGTGGTCGGGTATACCCGTAACGACATAGACATGTGGGCCAATGTCGTGGCGCGGTCGATCCGCGCAGCTGGTGGGCGGCCCGGCGACATCGTGCACGTGACTTACGGTTACGGACTATTCACCGGTGGCCTGGGTGCGCACTATGGTGCCGAGCGCCTGGGTTGTACTGTGATTCCAATGTCCGGCGGTAATACCGAAAAACAGGTCCAGATCATTCAGGATTTTAAGCCCGACATCATCATGGTGACCCCTTCGTACATGCTGGTGATCGCCGAAGAGTTCGCAAATCAGGGCCTTGACGGTCGCGACTGCTCGCTCAAGTTGGGAATTTTCGGGGCCGAACCCTGGACCAATGAAATGCGTCGCGAAATCGAATCCAAGATGGGTCTTGATGCGGTGGATATCTATGGTCTTTCGGAGGTCATCGGCCCCGGCGTGGCTAGTGAATGCGTGGAAACGAAAGATGGCCCGGTGATATGGGAAGACCATTTCTACCCTGAAGTGATCAACCCGGAGACCGGTGAAGTGTGTGCCGATGGCGAGGAGGGCGAACTGGTGTTCACCTCTCTGACCAAGGAGGCTTTCCCGGTCATTCGCTACCGGACTCGCGACCTGACCCGTTTGCTGCCCCCGACGGCGCGTTCCTTCCGTCGGCTGGCGAAAATCGTCGGGCGTTCCGACGACATGTTGATCATCCGTGGGGTGAACGTATTCCCGACACAGATCGAGGAAATGATCCTTCGCGACGACAAATTATCCGGGCAATACCAGATCGTGGTGTCCCGCGATGGCCTCATGGACCAAATGGAAGTGCTGTGTGAACTGCAGCCAGGCGTCGCCAAGCAAATGTCCCCGGCCGACGTCGCAAGCGTGGGACGACGTTTGCAGCAGACCATCAAGTCGCTGATCGGCGTATCGACCCAGGTTCAGGTCCTGCCGCCAAACTCGATCACCCGAACCTTGGTGGGCAAGGCCAAGCGGGTCATCGACAAGAGGTTGGGTAATGGCTGAAGCGTTCATCTGCGACGCAGTGCGAACGCCGGTCGGTCGCTATGGGGGCAGCCTGGCCACTTTACGGGCCGACGATCTGGCTAGCCTGCCGATTCGGGCCCTGGTCGAGCGCAATCCGGGTGTCGCCTGGGAGCAGGTCGATGACGTCGTCTATGGATGCGCCAATCAGGCCGGTGAGGACAATCGCGATGTGGCGCGCATGGCCGTTCTTCTTGCGGGTCTGCCAGTGGATGTCCCGGGAAGCACGCTCAATCGCTTATGCGGTTCCGGTCTGGACGCGATTGCCCAGGCCGCACGCGCGATTCGCTCCAGGGAAGCGGACCTGATGATTGCCGGCGGTGTCGAAAGCATGTCGCGGGCACCGTTCGTCATGGGCAAGGCCGCCAGCGCTTTTCAGCGCAGCCTTGAAGTATTTGATACGACCATCGGCTGGCGTTTTGTTAACCCGAAAATGAAGGCCGCGTACGGGATCGACTCGATGCCAGAAACGGCCGAGAACGTCGCTGCCGAGTTTGCCATCAGCCGCAGCGATCAGGATGCATTCGCGTGGCGTAGCCAGCAGCGCTGGGCGGCTGCCGACGCTGCCGGCCGTTTCGCGGACGAGATTCTGGCCGTCGAGATTGCGCAACAGAAGGGCGAGCCCAAACGATTTGTTCGTGATGAGCATGCACGTCCGGAGGTGACGCTGGAAGCGCTGGCGGCGCTGAAAGGAGTGGTCAAGAGTGGCGGTACGATCACTGCCGGTAACGCGTCCGGAGTCAATGATGGCGCATGTGCGCTGCTTGTTGCCAGCGAGGCGTCGGCGGCGCGTCATGGCCTGGTTCCCAAGGCGCGCATCGTCGGCGCTGCAGTCGCCGGCGTTCCACCGCGCATCATGGGGATCGGGCCGGCACCCGCGACGCGCAAGCTGCTCGCGCGCCTGGGTATCGATCTCATGGACATCGATTTGATCGAGCTGAACGAAGCGTTTGCAGCGCAGGGGCTGGCCGTGTTGCGGCAATTGGGCCTGCCCGATGATGCCGAACAGGTTAATCCCAATGGTGGCGCCATCGCCATTGGCCATCCTCTGGGAATGAGCGGGGCAAGGCTGGCGACAACGGCTACCTACGAGCTGCAGCGACGCGGTGGCCGTTATGCCCTATGTACGATGTGCATCGGTGTCGGACAAGGCATTGCGATGTTGCTGGAACGGGTCTGAGTGGTCTTGTCGGGCGGCGGTCGGGCACTTGCCGCCCGGTGATTGCCTGGATCAGGTTTTCAGCGTGCGCTGCCGATAGACGCCGGGAGCCACGCCGGTCCAGGTCTTGAACGCCCGGTAGAAAGCGGCAGCATCCGAAAAACCGATGTGTTCGGCGATTTCCTCGATCGACAGACGAGAGTGATCGAGGCAGTCGATCGCGACGTCGCGGCGCAGACCGTCCTTGATTTCCTGGAAGTTGGTGCCTTCGCCAATCAGCCTGCGGTGCAAGGTGCGCTGCGAAAACCCGACCGCTTGTGCCGCTTCGGCGATGTCCACATGCGCCGGCAGCGCATCTTTCAGGATGGCTCGGATCTTCTCGCTGAGCAGGTCGGTGGCGCGATATTGCCACAGCAGATTTCCCGGTGCGGCGCGCAGGAACTGGTGTAGAGAGTCGACGTCCTGGCTGACTGCCCGGTCAAGGTAAGGCACCGGGATGCCCATGGCCGATACGGGTGCGGAAAAGGCAATTTCGCCAGGGAACAAACGAGCGTATTCGTCCCCGTGTATCGGACACGGCCCCGCGAAACGTACTGCCGTCAATTTGATGCGTTCGCCGATGAGCCAAGAAGCAAGGATATGCAGGCTTTTGAAATAAACGACCGGGAGGAAAGTCGGGTGTTGTTGAGAGCGGGAGGAGGGCCCGGTCAAGGTGATCCAGGCAACATCGCCTTCCTTTCGGAAGTTCAGGTGAATCTCGTCGGTCAGCAGGCGGTGGGCTTTGACCCAGCGTGCCAGTACCACGTATAGCGACAGGGCACCAAACAGCGATGCACGGGCAAGGAAGACGAAGGAACCTCGTCGCAGCGGCTTGGCAAGGTGGCCCATCATTTCATCGTCCAGCTCGTCCATCAGCGAAAGTACCAGGGTTTGGTATTGGGTTCCGGAGATGCGTGCCAATGGTAATTCGATCAACTCGCGCGGGATATTCGCATGTTCCAGAAACGGCTGCGGATCTTGCTGGCGGAGTTTGAGTCCACCCAGCGTTTCACGTACGAAGCCGATGTGTACGGAGATCGGAGGCGAGTTCATGGTGTCCAAAGTTCCTGGGAAATTTTGGCAAATTTTGCAATTTTTAGGCGTTCGGTGCAATGGCGTTCGGGCAGTCCTTTGCTTTAGCATTTGCGATGTGGACATTGACAACACAGGGTAGTTATTGACAACCGGGTAAGGCAGGACACCTGCGGGTGAGACCCGATTTTGGGAGGCAGCGATGATCGACAAGAAGTGGATTGGCTACACAGGACCAGAAGTAAGCTTTGATATTGAAAGAGGAAGATTGAAATTCTTCGCGCAGGCGATCGGCGAAAGCAATCCGATCTATCTGGATCAGAAAGCGGCACAGGCGGCTGGTTACCGCGACTTGCCGGTACCCCCGACTTTCCTGTTGGCGGCTGATCTGGACTCGAATGAACTGTTCAGTACCTTGGCAAAAATGGGCGTGTCGCTGGGAAAAATCCTGCATGGCGAGCAGGGCTACACCTATCACCAGCCGGTCTGTGCCGGCGAGACGGTCACGGTATGTTCGAGGATTTCCGACATCTACGACAAGAAGGGCGGAGCCTTGGAGTTCATCGTCCGTGATTCGAGTGTCACCAACGCCAGCGGTGAGTTGGCGGCAGAGTTCCGTAGTGTCATTGTGGTTCGCAATTAGGAGAGGGTGAGATGGTCGAACAGAATATGGTGATCAATGTGGGCGATGTCATTCCCGAGTTGAAACTGCCGCCGGTCACGCGTACGACGCTGGCCTTGTTCGCCGGCGCATCCGGCGATCACAACCCGATTCATGTCGACATCGATTTTGCGCGCAAGGCGGGAATGCCCGACGTGTTCGCGCATGGCATGCTGAGCATGGCCTGGCTCGGGCGCCTGCTGACTGCCTGGGTACCGCAGTCGCAGTTGCGTACCTGGTCGGTGCGCTTTTTGGGGATCACTCATCTTGGCGACCGCGTGACCTGTGGCGGACGGGTGCTCGAGATCTTCGAAGAAAACGGCGAGCGGCGGGTCAAGCTGGAGATCCAGACCCGTAATCAGGAGGGCGAAGTCAAGATTGCTGGCGAGGCAGTGGTCTGTTTGCCCTGAGGGGCATGCTGGTCATCCGACTGCGACGAGCAAGAACCAGGAGAAAACGATCGTGCTGGCACAAATGATGAAGGAGCCGCTACTGCTCTCCAGCGTGTTGACTCACGCCGAAAAGTATCACGGCGACGAAGAGATCGTCAGCCGAATGCCTGCGGGCCAGGTTCATCGCTACACCTACCGCGATCTCGCGCAGCGTGTGCGGCAGACGGCAAGAGCGCTGCTGGACCTCGGCCTGGGGGAGGGCGCGTGCATTGCTACCCTGGGCTGGAACACCTATCGGCACCTGGAATTGTATTTTGCGATTCCCTGTCTTGGTTCGGTTTGCCACACGATCAATCCACGCCTGTTTCACGAGCAAATCGTCTACATCATCAACCACGCCGACGACGTGGCACTCTTCTTCGACGCCTCTTTTGCCCCTCTGGTCGCCGAACTGCGACATCGCTGTCCGGGGGTGAAGTATTGGGTTGCCTTGGTCGAGGCGGAAAGCATCCCGGCGGATACGCCTTTCGCTCAGTCTTACGAGGCACTGCTGACGCGTCAGCCGAGTCGGTTGGAGTGGCCATCGTTCGACGAGAATACGGCTTGTCTGCTCTGCTACACCTCCGGAACGACCGGCAACCCCAAGGGTGTTCTGTTCTCGCATCGCACGACCTTGCTGCACAGCCTGGCGACGGCCTTGCCCGACGCCTTGTCGATTTCGGCCAGAGAGGTCGTCTGCCCGATCGTGCCGATGTTTCACGCCAATGGCTGGGGTCTTCCCTACACCTGTCCGATGGTCGGCAGCAAGCTGGTCCTTGCCGGGATGAATACGGATGGCGAGAGCCTGTACCGGCTGTTCGAAGCCGAGGGAGTGACTTTTGCCGGTGCGGTGCCAACCGTATGGCAAGGGGTGATCGATTACATGCAAGCGCACGGACTCCAATTTGGCAGTTTGCGGCGATTTCTCGTGGGCGGCTCATCCTGCCCGTTTTCGATTATTCGTACCATGTGGCACGACTATGGCGTCGAGGCCCTGCCCGGTTGGGGGATGACCGAACTCAGCCCGATCGGCACGCTGACGACGACCAAGCGTAAGCACGCCAAGTGGAGCACTGACCAGTTGCTGGAGTTCAAGACCAATCACGGTCGGCCGCTATTTGGCGTCGACCTGCGTCTGGTCGGGAAAGAGGGGGAAGCCGTGCCATGCGATGGGCAATCCGTCGGTGAACTCCAGGTTCGCGGATTGTGGACGGTAGATACCTATTTCAAGAGTGATCGGAGCGCTCTGATCGACGGCTGGTTCCCCACGGGCGACATCGCGGCGATCGATGGGGAAGGCTACCTCAGGATTACCGACCGTTCGAAGGACATGATCAAGAGCGGGGGGGAATGGATCAGTTCAATCGAACTGGAGAACATCGCCACATTGCATCCGGCGGTGGCGATGGCCGCGGCCATTGGTGTTGCCAGCATCAAGTGGGGTGAGCGCCCATTGCTGGTCGCGGTGATGAGACCGGGCCAATCCATCAGCAAACAAGAGCTGCTTGCCTGGTTCGAGGGCAAGGTTGCCAAGTGGTGGATTCCTGACGATGTTCGCTTCGTTCCGGAGTTGCCGATGACCGCGACGGGCAAACTCTCGAAACTCACACTCCGCAAGCAATATCGGGATTTTCAACTGCCCGCAGAGGGCGAATAGCTCCGCAACGGCTTGGGTCTTGCCAAAAGGCATGCTCCGACGGGTCGGACTTCAGGTGGTATATGGCGATTCAATGAAAGGAAAAGGCCATGAGTAGGGTTGCTAAAACGGACAAGGCAATGGTGGAAAATGCTGAAGACATCATTGGTTGGGTGCCGCCGGATCTGGGATTTGAAAGTCGGGGCTTCAAGGAAACACTGAAGGCAGTTCTCGCGTCACCCTTTCGTGACCCGGTGAGTGTTTTCAAGCATCAGGCCTCGCTGGCAGGCGAGATGTTCAAGATTCTGGCCGGGAATTCGACACTTGCCCCGGACAAGACCGATCGGCGTTTTGCCGACCCCGCCTGGCATGATAACCCGATGTATCGGCGGACGATGCAGGCGTATCTGGCCAACAATGCTTACTGGCAATCGGTGATCGACGACCTGAAGGTCGACGAGACCGACCGTGAGCGTGCTCGCTTCTTCATTTCGTTGTTCACGGACGCGTTCTCGCCAACCAATAGCATGGCCCATCCGGCAGCACTCAAGAAGATGCTCGAGACCGGCGGCGAAAGCTTCAAGAGGGGCGCCAAGAACATGCTGCACGATCTGGTCAATGAAGGCGGGATGCCCAGCATGGTCGACAAGAGCGCCTTCAAGGTGGGCGAGAATCTCGCCACTACCGAAGGTGCCGTGGTGTTCCGTAACGATCTCGTCGAACTCATTCAATACAAGCCGTTGGTCCCTCAGGTTCACCAACGACCCTTCTTCATGCTGCCGCCTCCGATCAACAAGTTCTATATCATGGATTTGACGCCGGAGAAGAGCATGATTCGCTATCTCCTGCAAAAGGGGCAGCAAGTCTTCATCATCAGTTGGCGTAATCCAAAACCAGAGCATTGCGACTGGGACTTCAACACCTATGCCAGTTCCGCTCGCGAGGCGTTGCTGGCCGCGCTGGAAATTTCGGGGGCAAAAGACTGCAACATATGGGGGGGCTGTGCAGGTGGGATCATCGGCTCGGTGATGCTGGCGCAGATGGCGGCGCGCCAGGAACGCCTGGTCAATTCCTTTACGCTCAACGTGACCATTCTTTATATGCCCACAGACTCGATCATGGGGATGATGGCGACCGAAGGGCTCCTGAACAAGGCTCGCAAACACACGGCGAAAAAGGGGGTCCTGGATGGCAAGGAAATGGCCAGGATGTTCGCCTGGCTTCGTCCGAATGATCTGGTCTGGAGCTACTGGGTCAACAATTACCTGATGGGCAACAAGCCGCCGGCCTTCGATATCCTATACTGGAACTGCGACAATACCCGCCTGACTTCGAAATTCCACACGGAATTGATGGACATCGTCGCCAGGAAGTATCTCGCCCACCCTGGTGAGTTCGAGTCGGGCGGTATTCCAATCGACCTGAAGAAGGTCGACTGCGACGTTTTTGCCATGGCCGGCGACACCGATCACATTACGCCGTGGAAGAACTGCTATGAGTCCACGATGTTCTTCGGTGGCAAGTGCGAGTTCGTGCTGAGCAACAGCGGACACATCCAGGCGATGATCAACCCGCCGGGCAACAAGAAGTCCATTTATTTCACCAATCCGGCACGCCTGGCCGATCCCGAGGAGTGGTTGGCAGGTGCCACGACCAATCAGGGCAGTTGGTGGGACAGATGGATCGTCTGGCTGAACGAGCGTTCGGGTGAGTTGGTTGCCGCACCGAAGGGATTGGGTAGCGCATCGCACAAGCCGATGGATCCGGCACCGGGTACCTATGTTCTGGAGCCCTGATCGAACACCAGGGCTGGTCGGTCGGCGACGAAGCTTGCCGGCCTGAGCCTGCGATGTCTTGTGGTAGGCAATCTGCAGTCGCGACGCCGGCAGTTCGGCGTTGCTTTTGGCAAGGGGTTGACAATGAAAATCAGGATGGTCGATGTAGGAAAACAGCGGATTCGTGTGGCCGTCTGGCCCTCGGATCGACAAGGGGGCACGCCACTACTGCTGATCAATGGAATTGGGGGCAGTATCGAGGTGCTGCGGCCTTTTGCCGAACAATTGCCCGACACCGAAGTGATTGCCTTCGACGCGCCGGGAACCGGTGCCTCGGCGACGCCGGTCATGCCGTTGAGAATGGGCGGTTTCGCGAAGCTGGTGGCGGGCATGTTGACCCAGTTGGGCTACGGGCAGGTTGACGTGCTCGGTGTGTCATGGGGAGGGGCTCTGGCGCAGCAGTTCGCGCATAGTTTTCCGGGTCGCTGCCGTCGCCTGATCCTGGCCGCGACGTCTACCGGTATGTTCGCCGTGCCGGGCGACCTGCGCGCCTTGTGGAAGCTGATGTCATCGAGCCGGTTCAACGATGCGGAGTCGATCGTGAAGCACGCTGGCACCATCTACGGGGGGGTATTCCGCAAGAACCCGGAGTATGCCCGGCAGCACATGAGCGAGATCGTTCCCCCCCACACGCTCGGCTACCTCGGACAGATGTACGCCATCTGGGGCTGGACCAGTGTCCATTGGCTGTTCACGGTAAAGCAGCCGACGCTGATCATGGTGGGTAGTGATGACCCTCTGGTGCCAGCGGTGAACGGGAAGATCATGAAGGCCCTGATTCCCAATGCCGAGTTGGTGGAGCTGGATTGCGGGCATCTCTTTCTGGTCACTCAGGCCGAAATGGCCGTGCCGATCATCCGTCGCTTTCTCGATGAGCACCGTGGCACGGCGGCTCAGCCGGCACTCCTGCCGGTCGCATATCCACGGTGAAGGTCGGTCATTGATTGCTATTGCGCTTGGTGGCTCCAACCGCAATGCTCGCGTGCCGGAGCGCCAGGCCATTTTCTTGAGCGGCGCGATACGCCGTTTTTTTGGAGGAGAAGCATGAGTTCGCAACGTCTTGTTATTCGCAGAGCGGCAGTTCTTGGTTCCGGCGTGATGGGCGCGCAGATCGCGGCGCACTTGGCCAACGCAGACGTGCCGGTCATTTTGTTCGATCTGGCAGCCAGGGATGGTGATCCCAACGGCATCGTCAGGAAAGCTGTCGAGGGGTTGAAGAGAATGCAACCGGCACCGCTGGTGACCAGAGACCGGCTGGTGAATATCGATGTCGGCAACTATGACCAGCATCTCGATAAATTGCGCGAATGCGATCTGGTCATTGAGGCGATATCGGAAAAGATTGAATGGAAGGTCGACCTGTATCACAAGATTGCGCCGCATCTGAGCGACCAGGCCATCGTCGCTTCGAATACTTCCGGCATTTCGATCAACCAGTTGTCCGAGGCTTTTCCGGCCGAGCGCCGGTCGCGCTTCTGCGGGGTGCACTTCTTCAACCCGCCGCGCTACATGCAGCTGGTCGAGTTGATCCCGGCTGCGGCGACCGATGCAGCCATGTTCGACGCGCTCGAATCCTGGCTGGTGACCCGCATGGGCAAGGGGGTCGTTCGTGCCAAGGATACGCCGAGTTTTGTCGCCAACCGGGTGGGCCTTTTCTCGATTCTGGCGGTCATGTATCACACCGAGCAGTTCAAGCTCGGGTTCGACGAAGTCGACGCCCTCACCGGGCCGCGCATTGGCCGGCCCAAGAGCGCTACCTATCGCACCGCTGACGTGATCGGTCTCGACACGCTGGCGCACGTAACCGATTCACAGCAGCAGACCCTGCCCAATGATCCTTGGCGCGAGCACTTCAAGGTCCCGGCGTGGTTAGCTGCCTTGATTGGCAAAGGCGCGCTGGGTCAGAAGGCGGGTGGCGGCGTTTTCCGCAAGGTGGGACGCGACATTCAGGTACTCGATATGGCGTCGCTGGATTATCAGCCGGCAGGCGCCGGTGTCGCTCCGGAAGTCGAACAGATTCTCAAGAACCGGAATGCCGCGGAACGTTTCGCCGCCTTGCGTGCCAGTGCCCATCCGCAGGCGCAGTTCCTGTGGGCGATGTTCCGCGATGTCTTTCATTACTGCGCCTATCATCTGGCAGAGATTGCCGATAACGCTCGCGACGTGGACTTTGCCATGCGCTGGGGTTACGGCTGGGCACAAGGCCCCTTCGAGATCTGGCAGTCCGCTGGTTGGCAGGCCATCGCCGAAGCCATCGCACAGGACATTGCCGCTGGCAAGGCGATGTCGAACGCCCCGCTACCCGCCTGGGTTGCCGCACGCGACCATGTACACCAGGCCGAAGGCTCCTATTCGGCGGCCGAGAACGCGCTCAAGGCCCGTTCGAGTCTGCCGGTCTATGGTCGCCAACTGTTTCCCGACCTGATCGTCGGCGAGCAACACGAGCGTGGCGAAACCTTGATGGAGAATGACAGCGTGCGTATCTGGCGCATGCCCAAGGTGGATTCGCGCATCGCCGTTCTGTCGTTCAAGAGCAAGATGCATTCGCTTGGCAAGGAGGTCGTCGAAGGAATTTACCAGGCCGTGGCGATGGCCGAAGCCGATTTCGATGGCCTGGTCGTCTATCACGACGCTCCGTTCGCAGTCGGTGCCAATCTGCTCGAGGTGATGCAACTGGTCAAGGCAGAAAAATGGGATGAACTCGACAAGGTGGTTGCCCATTTCCAGGGCGCCACCAAGGCACTACGCTTTGCCCAGGTGCCGACGGTTGCTGCGGTGGATGGGATGGCCTTCGGTGGTGGAGCCGAAGTGGCGATGCATTGCGCGCACCGCGTCATGGCGCTGGAGAGCTACATCGGGCTGGTTGAAGCGGGTGTCGGTCTGATCCCGGCGGGTGGCGGCTGCAAGGAAATGGCGCGTCGGGCATCCGAAGCAGCCATGCGCCGGGGCCGGCAGGACCCCTGGGAAGAGATCCAGAAAGCCTTCGGTTCGATCATCCGCGGCATGACCTCGAAAAACGCTATCGATGCCAAGAGCATGGGTTTTGCGGCGGAGAGCGACACCGTCCTGTTCAACGCGCGCGAGCTCCCTTACGTTGCCATCCGTCAGGCCCGGGCGATGTTCGAAGGGGCTTATCGGCCGCCCATGCCGGCGCGCGCGATCAAGGTGGTTGGCCGTCCCGGCAATGCGACCTTGCACATGGATTTGGTGAACCTGCGCGAAGGCGGATTCATGAGCGCGCACGATTATGTGGTTTCCGAAGCGTCGGCCCTGGTGCTCTGCGGCGGTGACGTCGACCCGGGAACGCTGGTCGATGAAGATTGGCTGCTCGGCATCGAGCGTCGTCAGTTCGTCGAGCTGCTGAAGAACGAGAAGACGCAGCAGCGTATGACCTACATGCTCGAGAACGGCAAGCCCCTGCGCAATTGAGCGACCATGATTTACGTTGATTTTCGGAGAGTTTGAGATGAACAAGCCAATTCAAGACGCCTACATTGTCGCTGCGGCGCGCCTGCCGATCGGAAAGCGCAACGGTTACTACAAGACCACCCGTCCGGATGACATGCTGGTACACGCGATCAGGACGGTCCTTGGTCAAGCGCCGGCGCTCGACCCGGCGCTGATCGACGACATCGTCGCCGGTTGCGCCTTGCCAGAAGCCGAGCAGGGTCTGAACGTCGCGCGCATGGCGGCCATGGTGGCCGGTTTGCCGCACAGCGTTCCAGGCGTGCAGGTGAACCGGTTTTGCTCGTCGGGTCTGCAAGCGGTCGCCATGGCAGCCGACCGCATTCGCCTCGGTGATGCGGATGTAATGATCGGTTGCGGTACTGAAACGATGAGCATGGTTACCATGCTGGGCAACAAGGTGGTCATCAACCCCAGTATTTTTGAAGGCAACGACAATCTCGGTGTCGCTTTCGGAATGGGCATCACGGCCGAAAAAGTGGCCGAGCGCTGGCAGGTTGCACGGGAGGACCAGGACGCCTTCGCGGCGGGATCGAATCAAAAGGCGATTGCCGCGATACGCGAAGGCAAGTTCAAGGCCGAGACGGCTCCGTTTACCGTCAAGACCCGCGTACCCGATCCCGCCACCGGTGAGGTCAGGCTCGTCGAACGGGTAGTGGTGGACGACGAAGGGCCGCGTGCTGACGCGACGCCGGAAAAACTGGCGCAGATGAAACCGGTATTTGCTGCCAAGGGTTCGGTGACGGCGGGCAACAGTTCGCAGATGTCGGATGGCGCTGGGGCGGTACTGCTGGTTTCGGAGAAGATCCTGAAGCAGTTCGACCTGCAGCCGCTGGGCAGATTCGTCAGTTATTCGGTTCGCGGTGTGCCGCCCGAGATCATGGGCATCGGTCCAGTCGAAGCGATTCCAGACGCGCTCAGGAAAGCCGGTTTGCAGAAATCCGACCTGGAGTGGATCGAGTTGAACGAAGCATTCGCCGCCCAGGCGCTGGCGGTCATGCGCAGCTGCGAACTCGATCCGGCGCGCGTCAACCCGCTGGGCGGAGCGATCGCTCTCGGTCATCCCCTGGGAGCAACTGGCGCCATCAAGGTGGCCACGCTGCTGCATGGCCTGCGTCGCGAGAAGATGAAGTACGGCATGGTGAGCATGTGCATCGGTCACGGTATGGGCGCTGCCGGCATTTTCGAAGCGCTTTGAGTCTTACCCTGGCCAAGGTCTGATGCTCCGGTGGACCGTCCAGCGGTCCACCGGAGCCTTTGTTGCGTACAGACCGGTCACATACGGCCGGGTCGGCATTTTTCTTGTCTTGAAGAGGGCCAGGGCGCCCCATCGGAGTTCCCAGCATGTCGTCAGCTCTTGTCAGTTATCGTCGCGATGGCGAAATCGCTTTGGTCACGGTGGATAATCCGCCGGTAAACGCGCTGGCCCGGGAGGTACGCGCCGGTTTGTTGAACGCGATTCGACAGGCGGAAGCGGACACGGAAGTCCATGCGACGATCATTCTTTGCGCAGGGAGAACATTCATCGCTGGCGCCGACGTCAGCGAGTTTGACCAGCCGCCGCAGGAGCCGCATTTACCGGCGGTGACGCAGGCCATCGAGAACGCGCTCAAGCCGGTGGTCGTGGCCCTGCACGGGACGGCCCTGGGTGGCGGCTTTGAAATTGCGCTGGCCAGCCATTACCGGATTGCCACGGCGACAACCAAGGTCGGCCTGCCGGAGGTCAAGCTGGGGGTCATCCCCGGCGCTGGCGGTACGCAGCGATTGCCGCGTCTGGTGGGCTTACCGACGGCCTTGCAGATGATCAGCAGCGGCGAAACCATCACCGCCGAACGTGCGCTGGAAATCGGCGCCATCGACGAAATTGCAGAGGGCGATCTGAAAACCGCGGCGATCGCCGCCGCACGCCGGCTGGCCACACCGGGTGCTGTCCCGCGGCGTACCGGAACCTTGCCGGTGCCATCGGCACCCCCGGAAATTTTTCAAGAAGCGCGGCGGCAGGCAAGTGAGAAACAGCGACACCTGCAAGCACCCTTGACGGCGATCGAAGCAGTCGCCGCAGCGGCCAGCCTGTCTTTCGACGATGGCTTGCGGCGCGAACGCGAGCTGTTTCTCGAACGTCGGGCGTCGGCACAGGCAGCAGCGCTCCGCAACGCCTTCCTCGGCGAGCGCGAGGTGGCCAAGGTTCCGGGACTGGCCGCAGACGTACGGGCTCGCGAGATCTTGCAGGTCGCCGTGCTTGGCGCCGGCACGATGGGTAGCGGAATTGCCATGTGTTTCGCCAATGCCGGTTTCAGCGTCCTGATCAAGGAAGTCGAAGCGCTGGCTCTGGAAAGAGGAATGGCGACGATCAGGAAAAACTATCAGGCCAGTGTGTCGCGGGGCACGCTGTCGCCGCAGGACATGCTGCGCCGGCTTGAGTGTATCCGGCCGACGCTGGACTGGCAGGAGCTTGCCGACGTCGACCTGGTCGTCGAAGCCGTTTTCGAAGATCTTGGCGTCAAACGCCAGGTATTCGAACAACTGGACGCGATTGCCAAACCGGGCGCCATCCTCGCCACCAATACCTCTTATCTTGATGTCGCGCAGATTGCCGAATTCACGCGGCGACCGCAGGATGTGGTGGGAATGCACTTCTTCAGTCCGGCCAACGTCATGCGCTTGCTGGAAAACGTGCGCACCGACAGGACTGCGCCCGATGTCCTGGTGACGGTCATGCAGCTCGGCAAGAAACTCGGCAAGATTGCCGTTCTCGTCGGGGGGTGCGATGGCTTCGTTGGCAATCGCATGCTCGCGCAAAGAACTCGCGAAGCCTGGTTCCTGCTGGAAGAAGGGGCGCTACCGCAGCAGGTGGACGCGGCGCTGGTCGATTTTGGATTCCCGATGGGTCCTTTTGCGGTCGGCGATCTCGCCGGTCTCGATATCGGCTGGCGCAACCGCAAGGCCAGGGCACATCTTCGCAAGCCGGGCGTGCGCGACTGCGATCTTCTCGATCAGGTTTGTCAGCTTGGACGATTGGGTCAAAAAACCGGTGCCGGGTGGTACCGCTACGAATCCGGGAAGCGAACGCCACTGCCGGACGCAGCGATTGAGGAACTGATTGTCGAGCATTCGCGGGCGAGAGGAATCGAGCGTCGAACGATAGACGATCAGGAGATCGTTGAACGCTGTCTCTTCTCCATGATCAACGAAGGTGCAAAGATTCTTGCCGAAGGCGTTGCCGCGCGTCCCGTTGATGTTGACATCGTCTGGCTCAACGGTTATGGATTCCCACCATGGCGCGGTGGTCCTCTTTTTTACGCCGATCAATTGGGCCTGGGACGGGTGTTGGCTACCATCGAAAACTATTGCGAGCGTTTTGGGCCGGACTTCTGGACACCGGCGCCGCTGCTCCAGGAACTGGTGGCGAGCGGCCGGACCTTCTATCCCCGCAGGCTATTGCCCGAGTGAGGCGCGTCTGCCTCGGAGAGGAGACCAACACGGTAGCAATGCCACACATGCTGGCAAGGCTTCTTCCTTGTTGCAATAAAGCAACATGTGCGCAAGTGAGCACGGCATCACACTGAATGCTTGCAGATTTTTCTGGTGCAAGGACTTAGGATAGAGATTCAGAATAGCTTCCGGGGTGCGGCGCGAGAACCACGCTTACATCATATCCATACGGAGGACTCTACGTTGATACCACACATTTTCAAGGGGGAGTTGGACATGGCACACAGGATTTCGATGAAGTTGATTCCGGCGCTGTTGTTGGCCGCCTTGTCAGGCACAGTCGCTGCGTCGGGCTTTCAGTTGTTGGAGCAGGGCAGCGGCCTGGGTAATGCCTACGCCGGTTCCGCGGCCAAGGCCAGCGATGCCAGCACGATCTTCTGGAACCCGGCGGGAATGACGCAGTTGCAGGCGCGGGAAGTCTCCGGTGGCCTGACGGCGGTGAAGCCGAGTTTCAAGTTCGACAACAGCGCCTCCCAGGTGGGCGTCTTCAATGCCACGGGTGACGGTGGCGACGCGGGTGGCTGGGCGGTCGTTCCAAATGGCTACCTGTCCTGGGCGGTGAACCGGGATTTGTACGTTGGTCTGGGCATCGGTGCACCTTTTGGCCTGAAGACGAAGTATGACAAACCCTGGAAAGGCAGTGCGCAGTCGGACGAGTTCGACATCAAGACGATCAACATCAACCCGTCGATTGCCTATCGGGTTAACGACATGGTATCGCTGGGCGCCGGCGTGAGCTGGCAGAAAATCGAGGCGGATTACTTCCGCCAGGCAGCCATCGTCCCGGGCGCATCCGGGGTCAGAGCCCACCTGAGTATCGATGATGATGCCTGGGGCTGGAACATCGGTGCCTTGTTTACCCTCTCGCCGGCGACCAAGGTCGGGGTGTCCTATCGCTCGGCAATTCAATACCATACCGAGGGTTCATCGAAACTGAGCAGCAATGGCACGCCAGCGGCCAACGCGACGGGATTGGCGCTGATCAACTCCGGACGGCAGAGTGATGTCAAGGCCAATATCAAGGTGCCGGATACCTTCGTTCTGAGCGTGACGCAAAAACTCAGCGATCAATGGGAGATGCTGGGAGATGTCTCCTGGACGGGCTGGAGTTCAATCAAGAATGTAGACATCGTCCGTACCTCGGGACCACAGACCGGTCGGACCGCGGAGACGCTGACCGCGCTCTTCGAGGATACTTGGCGCTTTGCCCTGGGGGCGAACTACCGCTATACGGATACGCTGAAATTCATGTTTGGTCTCGCCTACGACCAGACGCCGGTCAAGAATGCGAATACCCGTTTGACTGCCCTGCCGGACAACGATCGTACGTGGTTCACCTTCGGTACCCAATGGAAGCCGGCTAAGGAACAGACGCTTGAATTCGGCTTGGCGTATCTGTACCTCCAGAACACCAAGATCAACAGCAACAAGAGTTCTGAAGGTCGTGGTACGGTCATTGGTGACTACGATTCCAGCGTCTGGATTGTGGGCGCGCAGTATTCGATCGCTTTCTGACGCACTCCACGGTTTGCCAGAAAAGCCCCGGACTCCGGGGCTTTTTTTTTGCTTGCCATCGACATCTTGGCGCCGAGAGTTTTCCGCATTTTGGTTGACGCTACCTCTAGCCTGAGTATAATTCAAACGTTCGTTTTATTGGCTTTGTGCAGAGCCTTTGCGGGATATTCCCGGCGAACATCAACGACCAGAAAGACCAGACAAGGAGGACAGCTTGAGCAACTTCATCGTACGCAAGGCCGCGGTACTCGGAGCGGGCGTGATGGGCGCGCAGATCGCAGCGCACTTCGCGAATGCCGAAGTGCCGGTGGTGCTTTTCGATCTACCGGCCAGGGAAGGCGATCCCAACGGGATCGTCAGGAGAGCCATCGACGCGCTGAAGAAGCTTGAGCCGTCGCCGCTGGCAACGAAGGACCGTGTCGACTACATCGACGCCGCCAATTATTCGCAGCACCTCGATCAGCTCAGGGATTGTGACCTGATCATCGAAGCCATCGCAGAAAGAACCGAGTGGAAGGACGACCTGTATCGCCAGATTGCACCCTTCGTTTCGCCCGCTGCGATCGTCGCCTCGAACACCTCGGGACTATCGATCAAGCGCCTCTCCGAAGGTTTGCCGGAAGCGCTGCGTTCGCGCTTTTGCGGCATCCACTTCTTCAACCCGCCGCGTTACATGCCTCTCGTGGAACTGATCTCGACCAATGCCACCAACCTCGCATTGCTCGACGATCTCGAAGGATGGCTGGTCTCGCGGCTCGGCAAGGGTATCGTGCGTGCGCGCGATACGCCGAACTTCGTCGCCAACCGTGTGGGTGTCTTCTCGATGCTCGCGGTGATGCATCACACTCAGCGCCTCGGACTCGGTTTCGACGTCGTCGATTCGCTGACCGGCCCGATCATTGGCCGCCCAAAGAGTGCCACCTATCGCACCGCCGACGTCGTGGGTCTCGATACCTTGGCGCATGTCGTCAAGACCATGCAGGATACCTTGCCCACAGATCCCTGGCATGGCTACTTCGGGGTGCCGGCATGGCTTACGGCACTGATCGGCCAGGGCGCGCTTGGCCAGAAGACGCGTTGCGGAATCTTCCGTAAGGATGGCCGCGCGATCAAGGTGCTCGACCTGACTCTCCAGGCCTACCGAGACAGTGCGGCCCACATCGACCCGAGCGTGCTGGCAATCCTCAAGAATCGCGACCCGGCCGGGAAGTTCGCACAGTTGCGCGCCAGCGAACACCCGCAGGCGCAATTCCTGTGGGCGATCTTCCGTGACATTTTTCATTACGCCGCTTACCATCTGGCCGATATTGCCGACAACGCCCGCGATCTTGATTTCGCGATGCGCTGGGGCTTTGGCTGGTCAGAGGGTCCGTTCGAGAGCTGGCAGGCGGCTGGCTGGCTGGCGATTGCCGAAGCGGTTCGGGCCGACATCAACGCCGGCCGGGCGATGAGCCAGGCTGCGCTGCCGGCCTGGGTCTTTGGTCGCGTCGCGCAGGAAGGGGTGCATGGCGCCCAGGGTTCCTACTCGGCGAGTGCCGACGCCTATCGACCGCGCTCGACCTTGCCGGTCTACCAGCGGCAGATCTTCCCCGAGCAGTTGCTGGGAGAGAACACCATCGCCGGCAGCACGGTCTGGGAGAACGATGGCGTCCGGATGTGGACGCTACCGCAAATCGATGCCGGCATCGCCATCGTCAGCGTCAAGACGCGCAACCACACGCTCGGTCGTGACGTGATCGTCGGCCTGCAGGAGGCTGTGGCGCGTGCCGAAGCCGATTATCAGGGCTTGGTGTTGTGGCACGAAGCGCCTTTCGCCTTTGGTGCCAACCTCAAGGAGGTTACCGAGGCGATTGCCGCCGGTGATTTCGATCTCCTTGAAAGATACGTCGGCGAATTCCAGAACGCGTCGATGTGCCTGAAGTACGCCAAGGTGCCGGTGATCGCGGCGGTGCAGGGAATGGCACTTGGTGGCGGCTGTGAGTTCATCATGCATGCGACCAAACGGGTGATCGCACTCGAGAGTTACATCGGTCTGGTCGAAGCCGGTGTCGGATTGATCCCTGCCGGGGGGGGCTGCAAGGAGTTCGCCATCCGCGCTGCGCAACAGGCCGCCAGGACCGCTGGCAACGACCCCTTTGAATTCATCCAGCCGGTATTCATGACTATTGCCATGGCCACCGTGTCGAAGAGTGGCGCACAGGCCAGGGAACTCGGTTTTGCCGTCGACACGGACAGGATTGTTTTCAATGCCCACGAACTGCTGTACGTGGCGCTGCGTGAAGCACGCGCTCTTGCCGAGGCGGGCTACTACCCGCGCCTGTCACCGCGTGCGATCAAGGTTGCCGGGCGCACCGGCATTGCCAACTGTGTCATGTTGCTTGCCAACATGAAGGAGGGCGGCATGATTTCAGCACACGACTACGCGGTGGCCAAAGCTGCGGCGACAGCACTGTGTGGTGGCGACATCGAGACCGGGTCCCTGGTTGATGAGCAGTGGCTGCTGACCGTCGAGCGCAAACTGTTCGTCGAACTACTGAAAAACCCGAAAACTCAGCAGCGTATCCAGCACCTGCTGGAAACCGGCAAGCCGCTGCGTAACTGAGCGAGCAAGGAGAACAGATCATGAGCAAACAGATTCAGGACGCCTACATCGTCGCCGCCACCCGTCTGCCGGTGGGCAGACGCAAGGGCCTGTTGGGCCACGTTCGTCCCGACGACATGCTGGCGCACGCCATCCGGTCGGTCATGGCGCAGGCGCCGGGGCTTGACCCGGCGCTGGTCGAGGATGTCATCGTCGGCTGCGCCATGCCCGAGGCCGAGCAAGGCATAAATGTCGCGCGCATCGGCCTGCTGCTGGCGGGCCTGCCGAACACCGTTCCCGGGGTCACCGTCAACCGCTTCTGCGCTTCCGGCCTGCAGACGGTGGCGATGGCGGCTGATCGCATTCGCCTCGGTGAAGCCGATGTGATGATCGCCGGGGGAACCGAAACGATGTCACTGATGAACCAGATCATGGGCAACAAGGTGGCCATCAATCCGGCAATTTTCGAGGCCGAAGAAAATTACGCGATTGGGTTCGGGATGGGAATCACCGCCGAGAAGGTGGCCGCGCAGTGGAAAATCTCGCGCGACGATCAGGACGCCTTCGCCGTCGCCTCAAATCAGAAAGCCTGTGCGGCGATCGCCGCGGGTCACTTCAAGACCGAGATATCGCCTTATCTGGTCAGCGCACGCGTGCCGAACCTGCAAAGCGGCGAAGTGATGGTCAAGGAGTTTCTGGCTGAGAACGACGAGGGCCCACGTTCGGACAGCAGCATCGAAAGCCTCGCCCGCTTGCGGCCGGCGTTTGCCGCACGCGGTTCGGTGACCGCCGGCAACAGCTCGCAGATGTCCGACGGTGCGGGGGCAGTATTGGTTGTTTCGGAAAGAATTCTCAGGCAGTTCGATCTCAAGCCGCTAGCGCGCTTTGCCGCCTACGCGGTGGCGGGGGTGCCACCCGAGGTCATGGGTATTGGCCCGGTCGAGGCGATTCCTCGGGTGCTCAGGCAGGCCGGAATCAGCCAGGACGATGTGGACTGGTTTGAGCTGAACGAAGCCTTTGCCGCGCAGGCGCTGGCCGTGATACGCACGCTCCACCTCGATCCGGGCAAGGTCAATCCGCTCGGTGGCGCGATCGCTCTCGGCCATCCCCTCGGCGCCACCGGGACCATTCGGACGGCAACGCTGCTGCACGGAATGCAGCGCACCGGGCAGCGCTACGGCATGGTCTCCATGTGCATCGGCACCGGCATGGGTGCCGCCGGGCTGTTTGAAGCGATCCGCTAGAATTCCTCCGGCGGCACGAAGGCCTCGCCTGCATTTTTCGGGCGAGGCCTTCGTGCCTTGGCGGTGAGCGAGGGCCGGGACAGCGCTGAAAGATGATTCTTGAGACGGACCAAGTGTCTGGCATAATGTCTGCCGGAAAGGGTCACGAAGGCGTGCAATGGATTTCGATCTACTGGGCAGTCTGGGGTGGCGCGAAGGCTTGATCGCGGTCATCGTGCTGCTGGTCACTTACATCATCGTCCTCTATCTGCGCATGCGGCGCTTGCAGCGCGGCGGCGTCACGTCGCCGCCGCTGGCGGCGCAGGCAGCGCAGGCGGCGGCTTACGCGGCAGTCCAAGAATCGGCGTCGGAGCAGGGGGCAGCCGCGACAGCGGTCGATCCGGTCGTGGCAGTCGCTGCGGCAGTCTCTGCGCCTCCGCCCAGCGGCAGCGCGTCCGTCGCCGCACCCGACGCGCCGGCAGGTGCCGAGCCGGCGTCGCCGGAATTCGCCTGGAACGAGCCGCCAGCAGGGATGCCCGGGCAAGCGTGGATCGATTCCTTGCAACGCGAAGTCTATCAGTTGCGCTGCGAAGTGGACGAGTTGCGCACTGAAGTGTTGGCCGCGCGCGAGGACTTTCGGCAACAAAGCAGGCAATCGACCGGATCGCCGCCGGCCGCCGCGCCGCTTTACAACGATGCGATGCAGATGGCGATCCAGGGGCATGACGCGACCACCATTGCCCATCATTGCGGGATTGCCCGTGCCGAGGCGGATCTGGTGGTGGCGCTGGCGCGCAACCGCTACGAGGGTGTTTAGCCGCGGAGTCCGGGAAGTGGCGAAGCGACCGGCAGACCATTTGTCGCCCGCATCTTCCGCCCTGGCTGCGCCTGCCGCTGTCCCGCCTGGGTGGTTAGGGGGGCAAGCCGATCTGAAGCGCCAACTGTGGCGGCAAATGGCTGTTGCCGCGTTCTTGATCGTAGCCGCACTGGTGACGCTGATCGTGCTGGACTACCTGAGCTCGCAGGAGGAAGAAATGGCTGCGGGTCCGCAGTTCACGCAGCCGGTACCGGTCAGAAAACCGTCACCTTCGGTCGAAACCACGCCATCGCCGTCCGAGTTGCCGCCGCTCGAGCCTCGCGCGGCGGGGCCGCAGGCAGGGGGTGCCGCGCTTGAGAAATGGCTGCCGGTGGAACCGTCGCCGCCTGCGAGTCCTCCGGGCGACGCCGCAGCAGCTGCAACAGCAAGCGCGCCGCCGGTCGAGCCGCTCGCTACGCCGATGCCACGCCTGCTGGCGGGGCTTGTCGTGCAGTCCGGGATCGTGCCGGATGTGCGTCAAGCCGAAGCGATACAGGCAAAGTTTGCCGCAGAAGGCATCCCTGCGAGCATCGAGGTGCGTCTGCAGCTTGGCCCTTTCAGGACGCGCGCAGAGGCCGAGGTGGCGCGCCAGAAGATCAAGGGAGTCGGGATCGACGGACTGATCACGGTCGGCAAGGTCAGCAAGCCTTGATCGAGCCGTTCTCCGACGAGGGCAGTTGGCGACGCAGGCGCCGGGCAAAAACGGTCATCTCCCTGGCCGCCTGAATGTCCCCCCGGCTTTCGGCAATGACGATCCCTCGTTCATAGGCAGCGAGGGCTTCGGCCTGGCGACCGCCCTCGCTCAGCGCCTTCCCGAGCAGCTTCCACGCTGCCGAATACTGGGGGTTGCTCTCGACCGCCGCGCGCAGGTGGATTACCGCTTGTTCAAAGAGGCCGGTCTTGAGATACTCATTGCCCAGTGAATAACGCAGTACGGCGCCGTCACGCGGGCCGCCGAGCAGTTTTTCGAGATTGGCGATCAGCGTCGTCGTCATTGATATCCCCTTTTCAAGCAACCATTGTAGATAGAGGACAGCACCATGGCCAGAACGATCATTTCAACCCCACATGCGCCTACGGCGATAGGAACCTACTCGCAGGCGGTCAAGGTCGGCAGTACCGTCTATCTCTCTGGCCAGATCGGACTTGACCCGGCCAGCATGCAGATGGTCGACGGGATCGACGCGCAGATCGTGCGTGTTTTCGACAACCTCAAGGCCGTGGCGGAAGCTGCTGGCGGCTCGCTGGCCGATGTCGTCAAGCTCAACGTTTTTCTCACCGACCTGGCGCACTTCACGACCGTCAACTCGGTGATGGGTGGTTATTTCTCGGAGCCGTTCCCGGCTCGTGCCGCGGTCGGCGTGGCCGCCCTGCCGCGCGGCGCGCTGGTTGAAGCAGACGCGGTGATGGTGATCGACGACTGATGCCGACTGCGGACGCCATCGATGCGCCGCCAGTCATCCGGAGCCGGCTGCAAAAGCTGGGTCTGCATCGGCGGGACGATCTTGTCCTGCATCTTCCCCTGCGCTACGAGGACGAAACGCGCGTCACCACCATCGCCGATGCCCCCTGCGGGACGCCGGTGCAGGTCGAGGCCCGGATCATCGATCTCTCGGTCAGACCGGCGCCGCGTCGCCAATTGCTGGTCCGGGTTTGTGATGCGCATGCTGATGACGGTGTCCTCGATCTGCGTTTCCTGAGCTTCTACGGCAGCCAGCAGCGGGCGCTGGAAAACGCGCGCGAATGTGGGTACAAGCTGCGCCTTTTCGGCGAAATTCGCGCCGGTTTCCTGGGTCCCGAGATGGTGCATCCACGTTACCGCATTCTCGCCGATGACGAGAAGCTGCCCGACTCCCTGACCCCCGTCTACCCGACCACTGCCGGGTTGTCGCAGGCCAGTCTGCGCCGACTCATCACGCGCGCGCTGCACAACGCCGATCTTGCCGAATTGCTCGACCTCGACTGGTGCAACCGTCATTCACTGTTGCCCTTTGGCACCGCCGTGACCCTGTTGCACGCGCCGCCGCCCGAGGCCTCGGACGTGGCTCTGCAGACCCGCAGTCACCCCGCCTGGCGGCGAATAAAGTTTGATGAACTGCTGGCACAGCAGCTTTCGCTGCGCCGTGCCTACCTGGCACGACGGCGCAAGGGTGCGCCGGTGCTGGCCAGCGCCGGCCGTCTGGGCCGCCGTTTCGAGGCCTCGCTACCCTTTGCTCTGACCGGGGCGCAGCGGCGTGTCGTGGCCGAGATTGCCGGTGACCTGGCCGCGCCTTACCCGATGCAGCGTCTGCTGCAGGGGGATGTCGGCTGTGGCAAGACCATCGTTGCGGCGCTGGCGGCTTGTCAGGCCATCGAGGCGGGTTATCAGGCAGCGTTCATGGCACCAACCGAAATCCTTGCCGAGCAACATTTCCTGAAGCTGCAGGCCTGGCTCGAACCCCTGGGTGTCGAAGTGGTCTGGCTGACGGGCAGTCTCAGGAAGAGTGTCAAGCAAGCCAAGCAGTTACAAGCCGCGACGACTGCGCAACTGATCGTCGGAACGCATGCGCTGATTCAGGAGAGCATCGATTTTGCCCGTCTAGGTCTCGTCATCGTAGACGAGCAGCATCGTTTCGGCGTCGTCCAGCGGCTCGAGTTGCGGCGCAAGGGCGGCAATCCACACCAGTTGATGATGTCCGCGACGCCGATTCCGCGCACGCTGGCGATGAGCTACTACGCCGATCTCGACGTTTCGGTGATTGATGAAATGCCACCGGGACGATTGCCGATCAGGACGCGGCTGTTTTCCGACAGCCGTCGGGAGCAGGTCATTGCCGCGGTGCGTGCGGTGGTTGCCGGCGGACGCCAGGCTTACTGGGTCTGTCCGCTGGTCGAAGAATCGGCGAAGCTGGAATTGCAGGCAGCGCTGGAAACCTGTGCAGCGCTCAGCGCCGAACTTCCCGATCTGCGCATCGGTCTCGTGCATGGCCGTTTGCGCGGTGATGAAAAGGCGGCGGTGATGGCTGCCTTCGTTGCCGGTGGAATCGACGTCCTGGTGGCGACCACCGTCATCGAAGTCGGTGTCGATGTCGCCAACGCCACATTGATGGTCATCGAACACGCCGAACGCTTCGGACTTTCGCAACTGCACCAGTTGCGCGGCCGCGTCGGTCGCGGCCGCGACGATTCGGTCTGTGTGCTGCTCTATCAGCAGCCTCTGTCGCCGACCGCACGGGCTCGCCTGAAGATCATTTTCGAAAACACCGATGGCTTCGAGATTGCTCGTCAGGACCTGCATCTACGCGGTCCCGGGGAGTTCGTCGGTAGCCGCCAGTCGGGTGTGCCGATGCTGCGCTATGCCGACCTCGAAGGGGATGCCGATCTCGTCGAACTGGCCCAAGCCCTGGCCGTGCACCTGTTGCACGCTGATCCCATGTGCGCCAGGCGGCATTTGCGGCGCTGGCTAGGGAATCGGGAAGAGTTGTTGAAGGCCTGACTCGGGCCCATACACTCGCGCGCCGAGGAAGATTGTCCGGTTTGTCGAGAAAACAGGCCAGCGATCGAGGTCGTGGTCCGGATGGCCACTGGACCCCGTCGGATCGGCATGGGCGATAACCGTAACCGGTTCTTGCCGGGGGAAAACCTTCATGCATTTCAAGCATCAACGGGATGGCAAACTCCATTTTCATGTGAATCAGAGGAATCGTGAACATTTCCCTTCCTCCCCGGATGACCATCTGATTTCGACGATAACGAGGCAGGAGCGTTTGCCGACGATATGCCCGCTGTCGCCGTCCGGGCGGTGTGACCTGGGTCATGGCTTGGGTCCTCCTCAGAAACTTTCGAAGTCGTGGTTGGCCGGTGCCCCGGCGGCCGCGACTCTGCTGCGTGCGGGTACCGCCCGCTGGGTACCCGAGGCAGCCTGGCGCGCAGTTATGCTGCGGCGATCCCGCTCTGCGAGCCGGAAGAAGGTCATCAGCTCCTGCAGTTGCGCGGCCTGGCTGCCGAGTTCATCGGCGGTGGCAGCGAGTTCCTCGGAGGCCGAGGCGTTCTGCTGAGTCGTCTGGTTGAGCTGCCCCATCGCGCCGTTGATCTGGCCGACGCCGGAACGTTGCTCCCGCGAGGCGGCGGCGATCTCCTGCACGAGGCCAGAGGTCTTCTGGATCGACGGCACCATCTCGCCGAGCAGTGACCCGGCCTGTTCGGCGAGTTTGACCGACTCCTTGGCGACCTGGCCGATTTCCTGAGCGGCGACCTGCGAGCACTCGGCGAGTTTTATCACCTTGGCGGCGACGGCGGCGAAACCCTTGCCGTGCTCGCCAGCGCGCGCCGCTTCGACGGCGTTCAGGGTCAGCAGGTTGGTCTGGTAGGCGATGTCGTCGACGAGGTCGATCTTGTCGGCGATGGTCATCATTGCTCCAACTGTCCGGGCGACGGCTTCTCCGCCCTCGACAGCCTGGCGGGAGGCGGTCGCGGCCATGCCGTCGGTGACCTTGGCGTTCTCGGTGTTCTGGACGATCGACGCGCTCATCTGTTCCATGCTGGCCGTCGTTTCCTCGACCGAAGCCGCCTGTTCGCTGGACGATCGCGAGAGCGACTGGGCGGTCGCCGAGACCTGGCCCAAGGCATTGCCGCGAATGACGCGGTGACAGGATTGACCCACCGGAACAATCGGATTCACCAATGGGAAGCTTTCTCCTGTACTCGATGGGGAGCGCCGCAGGGTGTGAACCGATGCACTTCCCTGGGCAAACGACCTGCAGTGCGGCAGAAATCGGAAAAATACTGAAGGGGTGTTGTCAATCCGGGCTTCCAGGAGGTTTATGGTAGATACTGTCGGAAAAAGACAGATAATCTTCATTACGGTGCTCGACGGAACAAACTTGAGCCCAATTATGGATATTTATTGATTTTCCGCTGTACTGCCCCAGCCAATCCATCTTGGTTGTCGAAAGGAGCACTTGCTGCACCTGCCGTGTACGACCCACAGAATCCTGCAGGGACAATCGTGGTTGAAATTTCCTGGAACGAGAAGGCAACATGGGCGTGTGTAACCATCCCCAGGCAAAGCCGAAGGATTTCCCATTGTTGGTTATTAAAAAGTGATTGCTTGCTGGAAGTCGTTGCCGTGCCGGTTGGCGAACGGCACCGATCCGTGACCGCCAATCCTGCTAAATCGCTGGCGCAATCTTCCCATTGGCGGTCATGACTTGAGTGGCATGGTCTGGAGTCCTTTCCGGCCCAGTGGGACCTCGATGTCTCCAGTACCGGTTCACCGTCCCGGCGGTGGCGACGGGCGTGCATGCTGGTGCGCAGTCACGCCCGGACTGGTGGCTACTTGCAGTGTTTGGGTTGCGCAATGCCAGTCTGTACAGCAGGATTGTAGCCGGCGCCGGTGCCTACCGCCTGTTGCGCCGCGGGTGCGGCCGCCGCGTTCATCGCCGCAGGCAGCGCCTTGCTGAGCTTCTCATACTGATTGTCGAGGCACGGCGTGTTCAGGGGGGTTTGTTGCGAGCAAGACGCCTCTCCCGCCAGAGCCTCCTTGACTTCCTGGACGCTGCCCAGGTAGGCGCCCCACTTGAACTCGAGGAAATAGGCGTCGGCGCAGGTCACGTTCGGAAACTTGTCCGCGCAGCTCAGTTCGTCGTCATCCTTGGCGGCTCCCGGAGGATCGCATTTGACGTAGCCACAGCTTCCACGCACCCAGGCCGAAAGGGTCCGCAGCGGGTCGTCCTGCAAGGCACCGATGCTCTTGGGAAGCTGGCTGGGCGTGATGTCATTGCCGGCCGGATCCTTCAGCCAGGTATCGTGCTGTTTGATCATCTCCTGCCAGAAGGCGTCTTCTTTCATGTTCGACCAGTCGGCGATCAGGAACGCATAGACCTTCTTGTCCTTGTCCTTGATGTCGGCATTCCAGACGGCGGTGGAGAGATGGTGGTGGTCGGTCAGGTAGAAGACGCCACCCGGCCCTCGCACCATGGGAACCCAGCGGTTGTCGGCAAGCAGATAGTCGTCGAGTTTTCCTGCCTTGGCCTTGCTCGATATCTTTTCCGCCTTGCATTCCACCGCGTCCATTCCCACTGCCGATTGTGTCGGATGGAGTGCCTTGACGTCGATGATGCACCCTCTTTTCTTCTTTTCCTTGAGCGTGATGATTCCCTCGTCATTAGGCCGTGCAACCTTGGTATTCTTGCCGCATTGCGGGATGGCCGCATCCCCCTGGTCCTTGCCTTTCTTGGCCTCGGCGGTTCCGGCCAGGCCAAGCACCAGCAATCCTGAAAGCATGATCGTGACTGTGCGCATCTCTTTCCTCCTCTGTTAAACCAATGGGAAACGAATCACCGTAGGCATTGCCGCCGCCCGCGCGCAGTATCGGCGGCGTGGCCGGCGAAGTCAATTTGATCCTGACCGGCGTCAAGGATCATCGACGGGATCGAAGCGGTGAATCGCGGGCCTGCATATCGCTTTCCACACCCGTTTCGGCGTATCGTTCAAGCCTTGCTTGCCCCCTTTGACCCTGGAGCCCGACTTGACCCTGCTGCCGCTGCCGCCTGGCCTGATGCTCGTGCATGGCAACCAACCCGAGATGCTGCGCGACCTGGTCGTCGAGTGGATGAAGCGCCATCCGCTGGCGCCGCTCGAGAATGAGGTCATCCTGGTGCAGAGCAATGGCATTGCGCAGTGGCTCAAGCTGGCGCTGGCCGCCGATGTGGGGAAGGGCGAGGCAGCCGGGGGCTGCGGGATCGCCGCGGCGCTCGAGATCTCGCTGCCGTCGCGCTTCCTGTGGCGAGTCTATCGCGCGCTGCTCGGGCGTCAGGCGGTGCCGGAGAATTCGCCGTTCGACGAGTCGCGGCTGCTCTGGCGTTTGCTGCGGCTGCTGCCGGAAGTGATGAACGAACCGGAGTACGCGCCGCTGCTCGCCTTCCTCGGCCAGGACGGCGATCGGCGCAAGCGCTTTCAGTTTGCCGGGCGCCTCGCCGATCTCTTCGATCAGTATCAGGTGTACCGCGCTGACTGGCTGGCGGCCTGGGAGACGGGCCAGGATGTCCTGATCGACGCCCGCGGACGCGCAGTGCCTCTGGCCGAAGGACATCGCTGGCAGGCAGCGCTCTGGCGCGCCTTGCTGGCCGACGTGCGGGCACGGACCAGCCGATCCGGCGGCTCGGGGGCGAACGCGGCGGCGAATGCCGGGCGGGCAGGCGTGCACGCGGCCTTCCTGCGTTGCGCCGCGCGCTGGCCCGAGGGCGAACGCCCCGCCGACTTGCCGCGCCGGGTGATCGTGTTCGGCATTTCGAGCCTGCCGCAGCAGTCTCTGGAAGTGCTCGCGGAACTGGGACGCTGGACACAGGTGCTGATGTGCGTGCATAACCCCTGTCAGTATTTCTGGGCCGACATCGTCGCCGATCGCGACCTGCTGCTGCACCGCGGGCGTTCCCGCCAGGCGCGGCGGCCGAGCGTTCCGGATCTCATTGTCGACGAACGACTGCATCTGCACGCACAGCCGCTGCTCGCCGCCTGGGGCAAACAGGGGCGGGATTTCATCGGCCTGCTCGAAGCACACGACAATGATGCGGCGCGCGCCGGCTACCTGCCGCATTTCGCCGCCATCGGGCAGCGCATCGAGCTGTTCAAGGACTTCGGCGGTGCCACCCTGCTGCAACAACTGCAGGACGACATCCTCGAATTGCGCCCGCTGGCCGAGACGCGCGCGCACTGGCCAGCCGTCGACCCGGCGCGCGATGCTTCGATCCGTTTTCATGTCGCTCACAGCCCGCAGCGCGAAGTCGAGATCCTGCATGATCAACTGCTCGCCGCCTTCAATGCCGACGCGACGCTGCGCCCGCGCGACATTCTCGTCATGGTGCCCGACATCGATCGCTACGCGCCACACGTGCAGGCGGTATTTGGCCTGCTCGAAGCAAGCGATGCGCGCTACCTGCCGTTCAGCGTCGCCGACCAGGGCCGGCGCCAGGTTGATCCGCTGCTGCAGGCGCTCGCAAAGCTGCTCGATCTGCCGCAGTCGCGCCTGGCGGTCAGCGATCTGCTCGACCTGCTCGAGGTGCCGGCGCTGCGGCAGCGCTTCGGCATCGCCGAAGACGAACTGCCGCAATTGCAGCGCTGGATCCGGGGCGCCAACATTCGCTGGGGTCTGCACGCCGAGCAGCGTGCCAGCCTCGATTTACCGCAGCACGCCGAGGCGGCGGCGCCGAACACCTGGCTGTTCGGCTTGCGGCGGATGCTGCTCGGCTACGCTGTCGGTGCCAGTGCCGCGGCCTGGCAGGGGATCGCGCCGTACGATGAAATCGGCGGCATCGATGCCGCGCTGCTCGGCCCGCTGGTGCAGTTGTTCGACCGCCTGGACGCCACCTGGCGGAGCTTGCGCCAGCCCGCGACCGTCGACGTCTGGTGCGTGCGCCTGCGCGCCCTGCTTGCCGGCTTCTTTGCTGCCGAGGACAGCGGCGACGCCTTCACCCTGCTGCAGCTCGACAGCGGCCTGCAGCGCTGGCAGGACGCCTGCGACGAGGCGGCCCTGGTCGAGGAGCTGCCGCTGTCGGTGGTCGGCGAGTCCTGGCTTGCCGGCCTCGATGAGGGAGGACTGTCGCAGCGCTTCTTCGGCGGCGTCATCACCTTCGCCACCCTGATGCCGATGCGCGCCATCCCGTTCCGGCGGATCTGTCTGCTCGGCATGAATGACGGCGACTACCCGCGCACGCGCACACCGATGGACTTCGACCTCATGGCGCTGGACTACCGGCCAGGCGACCGCTCGCGCCGCGAGGACGATCGCTATCTGTTCCTCGAAGCGCTGCTCTCGGCGCGCGATGGCCTGCATATCTCCTGGGTGGGCCGCAGTATCCACGACAACAGCGTGCGGCCGCCGTCGGTTCTGGTCGGGCAGTTGCGCGATCACCTGGCCGCGGGCTGGACCCTGGCCGGTCATGTCGGACCAGCCGGGAAAGGGGGCGAAGCCCTGCTCGCGGCGCTGACCGTCGAGCACCGGCTGCAGCCCTTCAGCCCCGACTATTTCCCGGCGCTTCCGGAGGAAACCAGACTGTTCACCTATGCGCAGGAGTGGCAACCCAAAGCCGAGGCCGCCGCCGACGCGGGTGCACCGGAGGCGGACAGAGTCTTGCCGCTGCTGCTGCGTGAAGAGCCGCTGTCGCTGCGCGATCTCGGCGACTTCCTTCGGCAGCCGGTCAAGGCCTTCTTTCGGCAGCGCCTCGGCGTCTCCTTCGAGATCGACGATCCGGTGAGCGACGATCAGGAACCCTTCGAGGTCGATGGCCTGGGCCGTTGGCAGTTGCAGGACGAGTTGATCCGGGCGCAGGTCACTGCGCTCGAACAGGCGCAGGACCTTGCGGCCGCACGCAATGACCGGCTTGCCGACATCCGGCGGCGCGGCGATCTGCCCGGTGGAGCCTTTGGCGATGCCCTGGCCGACGAGCTGCTGGCGCCGATGGACGATGTCCTGGAGCGCTATCAGCGTGCGCTCGCGCGCTGGCCGTTGCCCGTCGATGGCGAGCAAGAGATCCGCTTCCAGGTCAGCAGTCAAGGGCAGGAACTGGCGATCGCCGACTGGCGCGGTGGACTCCGCTGCGATGGCGATGGCCGGCGCGGTCGGGTCGTTCTCGAAACGAGTGATCTGGTCAGGAACCATCAATATCGCGGCGAAAAGGTCATCCGCCACTGGGTCGAGCATCTCGCCCTGCACCTCGACAGTGGGCCGCTGAGTACCGAGATCATCAGCAAGGCCGGCGATGTCACCCTGCCGCCACTGACGATCGAACAGGCCCGCTGCCAACTGAGAAAACTTCTGATCGCCTGGCAGCAGGGAATGCAAAGGCCGCTGCCGCTGGCGGCCAGGACGGCGTTCGCCTATCTCAAGGGGGGCGACGATGCGGCGCGCAAGGCATACCAAAGCGCTTACCAATCTCTGGGCGAAGTGGACAGCGATCCCTATCTCAAACGCGCCTATCCGGATTACGACGCGCTGCTGGCCAAGGGGGAGTTTCACGCACTTGCCGAGATGCTCCTGCGCCCGCTGTTCGAGGCAATCCCGGCCAGCAAGGAGAAAGTCGGCCGGGCGGAGAAGAGCGCGGGAGGGTCCGCATGAGTCCCGCCGCACTGACGATGGCGCCCGGCACGGCCGTCGAAATGCTCGATCCCTTGCGTTTCCCGCTGCATGGCAGCCGGCTGATCGAGGCCAGCGCCGGCACCGGCAAGACCTTCACGATTGCCGCGCTGTATGTCCGCCTGGTGCTGGGTCATGGCGCGGAAAACGCTTATGCGCGCCCTCTCACGCCACGCGAAATTCTCGTCGTCACCTTTACCGAGGCGGCGACGCAGGAGCTGCGCGACCGCATTCGCGTCCGTCTGGCGCAAGCGGCCGCCTGTTTCAGGGTCGATGCCAGCGATGACTCCAGCGAAAACGACAGGACCGTTGCCGACGAGCTGCTGCGTGCGCTGCGCCAGGAGTACACGCCGGAACAATGGCCGGCCTGCGCCCGCAAGCTGCAACTGGCTGCCGAAGCGATGGACGAGGCGGCCGTCTCGACCATCCACGCCTGGTGCCAGCGCATGCTGCGCGAACACGCTTTCGACAGCGACAGCCTGTTCACCCAGACACTCGAAACCGATCAGCACGAGCTGCTCGCCGAAGTCGTTCGCGACTACTGGCGCAGCTTTCTGGCGGCGCTCGACCGTGAGGCGGTTGCCGAAGTGCGGAAATGGTGGTCGGGTCCCGAAGCCTTGCAGGATGGCATCAGGAATCTCGTCGCGCATGCGGATCGGCTTGCCGAGTCGCCGCTGTCCCCGGCGGAGGCGCTGCGGAGCAGCCTGAGCGAGCGGCGCCGCCGCCTGGCTGAACTCAAGGCGCCGTGGGCGGAATGGGTGGATCAGTTGCGGGCCTTTCTCGACAACGCGGTCGCAGGAAAGCAGGTGGATGGACGCAAACTGCAGGCCCGCTTCTACCAGCCGTGGCTGGAGACGCTGCGCGCCTGGCGGGACGACCTGGACATGCGGCGGCCCGATCTCCAGACCGGCTGGACTCGCCTGACCCCTGCCGGACTGGCCGAAGCCTGGAAAACGGCTCCCCTGCCGGAGCACCCCGCACTGACCGCAATCGCCGGTCTTTCGGCCGCGCTGCAGGCCTTGCCCGACGCGCGCACCGACCTGCTCCGTCACGCGGCACGCTGGGTGGCGCAGCGCTTTGCCGACGAGCAGGCGCGCCGTGCGCAGATGGGTTTCAACGATCTCCTCACCCGGCTCGACGTAGCGCTGCACGCGCCTAGTGGCCAACGCCTCGCCGACAACATCCGTCAGCAGTTTCCGGTGGCGTTGATCGACGAATTCCAGGATACCGACCCGGTCCAGTACCGGATTTTCGATGCCGTGTACCGCGTTGCGCAGAGCGTTTCCGACAGCGCGCTGATCCTCATCGGCGATCCCAAACAGGCGA
Organism: Candidatus Accumulibacter cognatus; assembly: GCF_000584975.1. Lineage (NCBI taxonomy): Bacteria > Pseudomonadati > Pseudomonadota > Betaproteobacteria > Candidatus Accumulibacter > Candidatus Accumulibacter cognatus. The sequence continues at coordinate 66,169 of NZ_JDST02000005.1, forward strand.
TCTACGCCTTCCGCGGTGCCGACATCCACACCTATCTGGCGGCCCGCCGCGCCTGCGTCGAGCGGCTCTACACGCTGAACAAGAACTACCGGTCGACCAGGGCCATGGTCCTGGCGACCAATCACTGCTTCACGGTGGCGGAAGATCGTGCGAGCGGTTCCGGCGCTTTCCTCTTCCGCAGCGGGACGGACAATCCGGTGCCCTTCATCACCGCCGAGGCACAAGGCCGCGCCGATGCACTGCAGGCCGACGGCATGCCGGTGCCCGCACTCACCGTCTGGCACCTGCCGCTGAATCCGGATGGCAAACCCCTGGGCAGGACCGTCTATCGCGAACAGATGGCAGCCAGTTGTGCCGGCGAAATGGTGCGCCTGCTCAATCTCGGCCAGGCGGGACGGGCCGGCTTTGCTGGCCAGAGCGGCCTGCAGAGCGTGCGCCCGGCCGACCTCGCGGTACTGGTCAACAGCCGCGGTGAGGCCGATACGATGCGCAGGGCACTGTCGCAGCGCGGAGTGCGCAGCGTCTATCTCTCGGACAAGGATTCGGTTTTCGGGAGCAGCGAGGCTGGCGAGCTGCAGCACTGGCTCGCCGCCTGCGCCGAACCCGACGACGGGCGCCTGCTGCGCAGCGCGCTGGCCACCGCCATTCTGGGCCTGAGCTGGCGGGAACTCGACACGCTCAACCACGACGAGATCGCCTGGGAAGCGCGCGTCCTGCAGTTTCGCGGCTATCGGGACTGCTGGCGTCGCCAGGGCGTGCTGCCGATGCTGCGCCGGCTGCTCAACGATTTTCAGGTGCCGGCAAGGCTGCTCGGCTGCGGCGATGAGGGTGGCGATGATGCGGGCGGGGCGGTCGACGGCGAACGCACACTGACCAACGTGCTGCACCTTGCCGAACTGCTGCAACAGGCGAGCGCGCTGCTCGACGGCGAGCACGCGCTGATTCGCCATCTTGCCGAACAGCGGCGCGATGCTGCCAGCACTGGCGGTGACGCGCGCCAACTGCGCCTGGAGAGCGACGCCGATCTGGTGCAGGTGGTCACCGTGCACAAGTCCAAGGGGCTGGAATACCCGCTGGTCTTCCTGCCCTTTGCCTGCACCTTCCGGGCAAGCGACGCCAGGGATCTGCCGTTGAAATGGCATGATCATGACGGATGCCTGCAACTCGCGCTCGCCGCCGACACAGGCATCGTCGATAAGGCAGACCGCGAGCGCCTCGGCGAGGACCTGCGCAAGCTCTATGTCGCCCTGACCCGTGCGCGTTACGCCACCTGGATCGGCGTCGCGCCGCTCAAGGATCTGGAGCGCAGCGCTTTCGGCTACCTGCTGGGCGGCAGCGAGGTGCTGGCAGCGGCTGCGCTGCCGCAGGCGCTCGCAGCCTGGCGCGACCACTGCCCGCATATCGCCCTGGCGCCGGCGCCTGCCGCCAGCGCTGAGCGATTTCTGCCGCAAGCCTCGGCGCGGCTTGCCGGTCCGGCACGTCGCTCGGCGCGCGCACTGCGCGAGCACTGGTGGGTTGCCAGCTACTCGGCGCTGAAGACCATCGGCGAGGAGCAGGCTGCGGTATCCACAAGCGCCGCCGACACACCGGTGGAAGACATTTTCCTGGAAACCCGGGCAGCGCAGAACGCCGCGGCCGTTGCGGACGGTTCGCCGCCGCCCGGCGCAAGCACGGCGCGACCGGCGATTCCCGCTCCCGGCTCGCTGCACGATTTTCCGCGCGGTGCCGAGGCTGGAACCTTTCTCCATGACCTGCTCGAGTGGTCGGCCAAACAGGGCTTCGGCCGGGTCGCCGGAGAACCGGCGCTATTGCGCGACCTGATCGCTCGCCGCTGCCAGACGCGCGGCTGGCAGCACTGGATCGAACCTTTGCAGGCCTGGCTGCTGCATTTCCTGACGACGCCGCTGCGGCTGCCGGCGCTGCCCGGCGTGCCGGCGACCTCGCCGGTGCTGGCCGGTCTGTCATCGTCGATAGCCGAGATGGAGTTCTGGCTCGCCGCGCATACAGTCCAGACGACCCGCATCGATGCGCTCGTCCGCCAGCACACGCTCGCCGGCGCCACCCGTCCTGCGCTGCAGCCGGATGAACTGAACGGCATGCTGAAGGGCTTCATGGACCTCGTTTTCGAGCACCAAGGTCGCTACTACGTGGCCGACTACAAGTCGAACTGGCTCGGTCCCGACGATGCCGCCTATACACCGGCGACAATGGGTGCCGCGATTCTGCACGCCCGGTACGAGCTGCAGTACGTCCTCTATGTGCTCGCACTGCATCGCCTGTTGCAGGCGCGCCTGCCCGATTACGACTACGAGCGACATGTCGGCGGCGCCGTGTATGTCTTTCTGCGCGGCGTGCACGCGCCGAACCAGGGCCTGCACTGCGAACGTCCGCCGCGCGTCCTGATCGAAGCGCTCGACGCCCTGTTCTCCTGCTGCCGCACGAAGGAAACGCCATGAGCCATGCCCCCTTCGATACCCAGGCGGCGCTGCAGGCGGTGCTGGCCAGTTGGGCCGAACGCCGGTGGCTGCGCCCGCTCGATGCCGCATTCGCCGATTTTCTCTGGCGCGAAGTTCCCGACGCGCCGCCGTTCCTGATCCTCGCCGCCGCGCTTGCCAGCCACCAGCTTGGCCGCGGTCACGCCTGCCTCGATCTGGCAGCGACGCTCCAGGCACCGGCATTGGCCCTGTCGCTGCCACCCGAGGGTGAGGAGGGGAGGGATGTGCTGGCCACGACGGAGCCGCCACCGTTGCCGGCCGAGGTACTGGCCGGATGGAGCCTTGATCGATGGCAGGCAGCGCTCGATCATCCGCTGCTGGTTGGTTGCGGTGCTGGCGACACGCCACTGGTGCGCGTCGGTCCACGCCTCTATCTGCGTCGTTACTGGCAATACGAACAAGACGTACACCGTGCCATCGAGCGGCGGCTGGCGCGGTCGGCGACGCTGCAGGCCGCGCTGCCGCTGGACATCCTGCGCCCTATCCTCGACGGGCTGTTTCCGCCCGCAGCGGCCGGCGAGGCCGGGGCTAGCTGGCAGAAGATGGCCTGCGCACTGGCGGCGTGCAGCGGATTTTGCATCCTCACCGGCGGTCCGGGAACCGGCAAGACGACGACCGTGGTTCGCCTGCTGGCGCTGCTGCAGGCGCTGGCGCTCGCCGCGCCGTTGGCCGGAGAGCCGCCGCGGCCGCTGCGCATCCGGCTGGCGGCGCCGACCGGCAAGGCGGCGGCGCGCCTCAACGAATCGATCGCTGGCGTGGTGACGCGCCTGTCGCTGGCCGGCTTCGAACAGGCGGAAGCGGTGCGCGCCGCGATACCGGTGAAGGTGAGCACCCTGCATCGCCTGCTCGGCAACCGGCCGGATAGCCGGCATTTTCATCACCACGCCGGCCATCCGCTGGCGCTCGACGTGTTGGTGATCGACGAAGCGTCGATGATCGATCTGGAAATGATGGCTGCCGTGCTGGCTGCCCTGCCGGCATCGGCGCGGCTGATCCTGCTCGGCGACAAGGATCAGCTCGCTTCGGTAGAGGCTGGCGCCGTGCTCGGCGAACTGTGCCGGCACGCGCGCGCCGGACGGTACACTCCGGCGACGCGCGACTGGCTGGCGGCGGCCAGTGGTGAACGCATCGACGAGAGCCTGGTCGACGAGGCGGGCAGTGCGCTCGCGCAGACGGTGGTCATGCTCCGTCACAGTTACCGCTTTTCTGCGGCGAGCGGCATCGGCCAACTGGCTGAGGCGGTGAACGCTGGCGACGCGGTGCGGGTCAGCGAGGTCTGGCGGCACACCCATGCCGACCTCGCCCTGCTGCCGCTGGATGCTGCTGACGAAACACGGTTCGCGGCACTGGTCATCGACGGGGCTGTGGCAGGGCCGGGTGCCAATCCGGCGCCCCCCGCCGGGCTTGCCCAGACGGCGTTTCGATACGGCTATCGCCATTACCTCACGACTCTCTCCGAGGCCCGGCCCTCGTCTGTAGCGAATCAGAACGCAATCGACGACTGGGCGCGCCGGGTGTTGCGCGCGCATGGCCAGTTCCAGGTGCTGTGCGCGCTACGGCGTGGACCCTGGGGGGTCGCCAGTCTCAACCAGCGCATTGCCCGCGTGTTGTGTGCAGCCGCCCTGATTCCGGCCAGCGCCGGCTGGTACCCGGGCCGCCCGGTTCTCGTCACCCGCAACGACTACGGTCTTGGGCTGATGAACGGCGACATCGGCATCACCCTGGCGCTACCGCCTGCGGCCGACCAGGAAACGAAACTGCGGGTTGCCTTTCCCGCTGGCGACGCCGGCCAGGGAATCAAGTGGATCTTGCCGAGCCGCCTGCAGGCAGTGGAAACAGCGTATGTCCTGACCGTGCACAAGTCGCAGGGATCGGAATTCGGCCACGTCGCGCTGGTCCTGCCGGCCACGCCGAGTCCGATCCTCACCCGCGAGCTCCTCTATACCGGAATCACCCGCGCCCGCGCTTTCCTGACGCTGGTCATGCCCGGTCCATCCCGGCTGCTGGATGTCATCGTGCAAAGACAGGTGCTGCGCGCGAGCGGCCTGCTGGCTGAGTGAGGCCGATGGTGAGAACGGCGAATCAGGCCTGCTCAACCGGCGGCGCAACCTTGAAGACTTCGGCGAGAGTGGTCACGCCGGCAGCAACCTTCATCGCTCCGGAAATGCGCAGGGGTTTCATGCCCTCCCGGTAAGCCATGTCACGAATCTTGGCGATATCCTTGTTTTCACTGATCGCCAGCTTGATATCCTGCGACAGGAGCAGAATCTCGTACAGTCCGACACGCCCGAGGTAACCGGTCATTCGGCATTCGAGACAGCCGATCGGTCGGTAGAAGCGCGCCGGACGATTCGATTTCCAGGGCGCGACCAGTTGATCCCACATCTTTTCCTCGACCGGGCTGGCCTGATGCACCTGCTTGCAATGCGGGCAGAGGATGCGTACCAGGCGCTGCGCCATGACGCCGAGTACCGTCGCGCCAAGCAGATACGAGGGAACGCCGAGATCGAGCAGGCGCGTGATCGCTGCCGGGGCGTCGTTGGTATGCAGGGTCGACAGCACGAGATGGCCGGTGAGGGCGGCCTGGATCGCCACCTCGGCGGTTTCCAGGTCACGGATTTCTCCGATCATGATGATGTCCGGGTCCTGCCGCATGAGCGCACGCACGCCTTGTGCGAAACCGAGGTCGATGACATTCTGTACCTGCATCTGATTGAACGCCGGTTCGACCATCTCGATTGGATCTTCGATGGTACACACGTTCACTGCCGGGATGGCGAGCTGCTTCAGCGTCGAATAGAGCGTCGTGGTCTTGCCGGAACCGGTGGGGCCGGTCACCAGAATGATTCCATTCGGCCTTTCCGACATCTCCTTCCAGCGCGTCTGGTCGTCATCGGTGAAGCCGAGGTCGGCAAAACTGCGGACCAGGACATCCGGATCGAAAATCCGCATCACCAACTTTTCGCCGAAAGCGGTGGGTAGCGTCGACAGACGCAGTTCGGCCTCCAGGCCATCGGCAGTGCGAGTCTTGATGCGGCCATCCTGCGGGCGCCGTTTCTCGACCACGTCCATGCGGCCGAGAATCTTGACGCGATTGACCATCGCCGCCATGACGCTCATCGGGATCTGGTAGACCTGATGCAGAACTCCGTCGATCCGGAAACGCACGATACCGATTTCGCGCCGTGGCTCGATATGGATGTCGCTGGCACGTTGGTCGAACGCATACTGCCAGAGCCAGTCGACGATGTTGACGATATGCTGGTCATTGGCATCGAACTGGCGATTGGTGCGGCCGAGTTCGACCAACTGCTCGAACGATGACAGGTTGCCGGTTGGTCCGCCGAGCTGGGCGGCTTTTTTGACCGAGCGTGCGAGATTGTAGAACTCGACCAGATAGCGCGCGACGTCGACCGGGTTGGCAATCACCCGGCGGATTTCCTTCTTGACGATCGCCTTGATCTCCTTCTCCCAGTCCCGCAGGAAAGGCTCGGTCGTCGCCACCACGACTTCACGTGTCGTCACCTGAATCGGCAGCATGCCATAGCGCGTCGCATAGGCACTCGACATGACCTCCGTCACCGCCGTGAAATCGACCTTCAGCGGGTCGATGTGCTGGTACTCGAGGCCGACCCTGCGCGCCAGCCACTCGCCGAGTTCTTCGAGAGTCAATGGCCGATGCGGCTCTTTCTGCGTCTTCCACTTCTGATCGGCAATGATCACCAGAGGATGCGCCGCCAGACGCTTGAGGCGACTCTCCTTCACCAGATTATCGGCGTCGGGCGCGCTGACCAGGCCATCCTCAAGCAACCATTTGAGGACTTCCGCCAGCGTCAGGCGATGTTCATGGACGGTGTTGACCACAGCTTGGGACGCTTGGGACATTTCAGTGTTCCATGTGGATGTTCGAGCATCAGGCACTATACCGGACAGTGCCCCCGTGGCTCAATGCCGGCAGCCGGGCGGTGTGTTAATGCGAAAGTCGCGTCAGCGAACTCACGAACCTTCCCTTTCGACTCGCGGGAGAGGAGGGAAACGGTCATGACTTTCATGATCAAGGGTGTCTGGAATAGTCATGGCCGTTAGTTGGTTTCCTGACGGCACGCCAATCCCCGCCGCTCGCCAGAGCGCGAGTTTTCGCTCAAAAGCCAGGGTATACGCCGGACTGGTCGAAGGCAGGACGCAGGTTTCGTAGCCCTGCTGCTGAAACCAGACGGCACATCTGCCGGCGGTCTGGCCGTTGAAGAAGACGCGCCGCAAGGCTGGCGCATCGCGACGCAATCCTGCAAAATCGTTGAGCACCGGCGACTGGATCGCGGTGTCAAGTGCGCCCTCGCGCCGGCACTGGCGATAGACATCCCAGACCCCGATGCCATGCTTGAGCAGACGCCGCTGCTTGTCGGCGTAATCGAGTTCGGGCAAGGGCTCGGCGAGAAGGGCACCGAACAGGCGCCAGAACTGATTCTGGCGGTGCGCATAGTAATGCGCTGCCGCCAGCGAGGCCGGCGAAGGGAAACTGCCGAGAATCAGGCTCCCCACGCCGGCATCGAGAATCGGCGGCAGACCATGCAATAGCGCCGGCCCGCCGCCGGTGATCAACGGCCGCTGCCCAGCGAGAGAGCGAGCATCAGGTCGTTGATGCGCTTGACGAAACCGGCCGGGTCATCGAGCGAACCGCCTTCAGCGAGCGTCGCCTGCTCAAGCAGCAGATTGGCCCAGTCGTCGAAACGGGTCTCTTCGTATTTCAGACGCTGTACCGCCGGATGCTTCGGGTTGATTTCCAGGATCGGCTTGCTCGCCGGCGCCTGCTGGCCGGCGGCCTTGAGGATGCGCTGCAGATTGCCGCCGAGGTCGTACTGATCGGCCACCAGGCACGAAGGCGAATCGGTCAGGCGATGCGTGGCGCGAACGTCCTTCACCTTGTCACCCAGGGTCGTCTTGATCTTCCCGAGCAGTTCCTTGTACTCGTCGGCAGCCTTCTCGGCCTCTTCCTTCTCGGCCACATCCTCGAGCTTGCCGAGATCGAGCCCGCCCTTGGCCACCGATTGCAGCGGTTTGCCGTCAAACTCGGTGAGATGACCGGTGACCCATTCATCGACGCGGTCGGAGAGCAGGAGCACTTCGATGCCTTTCTTGCGGAAAATCTCGAGGTGCGGGCTGTGCCGGGCGGCGGTGAAGGTTTCCGCGGTGACGTAGTAGATCTTCTCCTGGCCATCCTTCATCCGCGACACGTAAGCGGCGAGCGAGACGTTCTCGTCCGGCGTATCGGCATGTGTCGAGGCGAAGCGCAGCAGTTTGGCGACGCGATCCTTGTTGGTGAAATCCTCGCCGACACCTTCCTTGAGCACGCGGCCGAATTCCTTCCAGAATTTTGCGTACTTTTCCTTGTCGGCCTCCTCTTCACTGTCGGCAAGGCTTTCGAGCAGGCCGAGGACCTTCTTCACGCAGCCACCACGAATGCTCTCCATGTCGCGTGACTGTTGCAGGATTTCACGTGAGACGTTGAGCGGCAGATCGTTGGAGTCGACGATCCCGCGTACGAAGCGCAGGTAAAGCGGCATCAGCTGCTCGGCGTCGTCCATGATGAAGACGCGACGCACATAGAGCTTGATGCCATGGCGGGCGGTACGCTCGAAGAGGTCGAAGGGCGCGCGCGACGGGATGTACAGGAGTTGCGTGTATTCCTGCTTGCCTTCGACACGGGCGTGCACATGCGCCAGCGGATCTTCGAAATCATGCGCGACATGCTTGTAGAACTCCTTGTACTGCTCGTCGCTGATCTCCGATTTGGGGCGAGTCCACAAGGCTGAGGCCTGGTTCACGGTTTCGTCTTGGTCAGTGACGACCTGCGCCTTCTTTTCCTCGTTCCATTCCTCCTTCTTCATCACGATCGGCAAGGTGATGTGGTCGGAATACTTGCGGATGATCTCGCGCACTTTCCAGTTCGACAGGAACTCGTCCTCGCCTTCACGCAGGTGCAGGGTCACTTCAGTGCCGCGCTGCGCCCGTTCGATCACCTCGATCGTGAAATCGCCCTCTCCCGACGATTCCCATCGGATTGCCTGATTGGCTTCGAGGCCGGCACGGCGGGAAAGCACCGTGACCTTGTCGGCAACGATATACGACGAATAGAAACCGACGCCAAACTGGCCGATCAGATGCGCGTCCCTGGCCTGATCGCCAGTCAGTGCCGCAAAGAACTCGCGCGTTCCCGATTTGGCGATTGTTCCGAGGTGCTCTACCGCTTCTTCGCGCGACAGACCGATGCCGTTGTCGGAGATGCTGAGTGTCCGTCCGTCCTTGTCAAAAGAGACTCGGATCTTCAGATCGCTGTCGTCACCGTAAAGGCCGGCATTGTTCAAGGCCTCGAAGCGCAGCCTGTCGCAGGCGTCGGAAGCGTTGGAGATCAGCTCGCGTAGAAAGATCTCCTTGTTGCTGTACAACGAATGAATCATCAAATTCAGCAGTTGTTTGACTTCTGCCTGAAAACCGAGGGTTTCCTTCTGTGCACCCATGCGAGACTCCGTGAAAAACGTTGAAAAAGAATGGCTGGCAGCGCCAGGCAAGCGCAATGCAGCAACAAATGGGGACGGAGCCTGCGATTTCAAGCCCTGGCGGCAAGATCACCGTCGCCGCCAGGGTCGGTCAGTCGTCGATGCTCAGGGAATCGATCCCTGAGCACTTCAACTTTCGATGCCCAGATATTCGACGCAGAGCACTTCGACCTCGCGCCAGCCGGCCGGGCTCTGAAAACGGACCGTATCGCCCGTCCGTGACTTGAGCAGCGCGCGTGCCAATGGCGACACCCAGCTGATGCGTCCGCGCGCGAAATCGGTTTCGTCGACGCCGACGATCTGGTAAGTGCTTTCAAGTCCCTGCTGGTCACAGATGGTCACCGTCGCACCAAAGAAAACCTGATCGGTGTTTGCCCGCGTCAGTGGATCGACAATCTCGGCCAGATCAAGGCGTTTGGTCAGAAAGCGGATGCGCCGATCAATCTCGCGCAGCCTCCGCTTGCCATAAATGTAATCAGCATTCTCGGATCGGTCGCCATTCGCTGCCGCCCATTGCACGACGGACACGACCTGCGGGCGATCGACGCGCAACAACCGCTCGAGTTCCGCGCGGATGCGCGCGTGTCCGCCTGGGGTAATGTAGTTGCGAGTCCCTTCCGGCAACTGCAAGACGAAATCAGTAGCCGATATTGAAAGCGGCGACATCGATACGCACGGTATCGCGCCCCAGGGCCAGCGCGGTGTAACGGGCAAAACGGGTCGCCCAGTCCTTGCCGTCGATGAAGCGCCGCTCGCCACCGTACCGGGCGACATTGAGAATCTTGTCAATGATCAATACCTTGCCCATCGGATTGCTGGGTTCACATTCAAGGTCGGCAAATTCTTTGTCAAACCAGCGGCGCGCTTCTTCGGGAGAACCGACGGCAAGTTCGGTATGGGAGAACTTGAACTCGTACTGCCTTTCCCGCCCAAACGAAACGATAATGTGGTAAACCATCTGCCTCCTCCCGGCGGTGTCTCAAAGTTACAAATGCATCCTCTATTCTATTCGCAAAAGTACCTCAGGCTGCAAGTCCCAAGCGCGCGGCGAGTTTTTTGAGGGCGGCAATCATCGCGCCGCCGTTGTTTTTTGTCGTTAGCGCGCCTACCATAGCTTCCAGGTCAAGCCTTTTCGTCGCCGCCATCGCACATCCGTGATCGCCTGGCGGGCGTGCAGGATAACTGGCTCACCGTCGTTTCTGGCATGCTCGTCCACTGGGCGTGGCAAGCCTTGACCGGTTCATCCGACTCACAACCTGGGGATATCGCCAATCATGCTGACCCAAGAACAGATCGCTGCAAACCGCGCCACCCTGCAAGAATTGCGGATCGAACATCACGATCTCGGCCAGGTGATCGATCACCTGATGCAGAACCCGCCACCCGACGACCTTCTGGTTCGACGTCTCAAGAAACGCAAGCTGCTGCTCAAGGATCGCATCGCGCTTCTCGAGCACCTGAGTGAGCCGGAAGACCGGGCCTGATCCGACGGTCCACCATGCTGACAAGGCGCGTATGCAACTGACCGTCTCTGGCCAGCGCTGCCGCCTGGGCACTGGCGGCCAGCGATTCGATCCGGCGTGCTCGCGCTGGCCGCCGCTGCTGCTGATCCACGGGGCCGCCAATGATCGCGATGCATGGCAGCAGGTTGCCGGCGGTCTGGCCGCTGCCGGCTGCGCGGTTCTCGTTCCCGACCTGCCTGGGCACGGCCTCTCCAGCGGACCGCCCTTGCGCAGCATCGAGGCACTCGCCGACTGGCTGCCGCGGCTGCTCGATGTCGCGGCTGTCGAACAGGCCATCCTGGTCGGTCATTCGATGGGCTCACTGATTGCGCTCGAGTGTGCCGCACGCCATCCGCAACGCGTGCACCGGCTGGCGCTGCTCGGCTCCTCAGCGCCGATGCCGGTGGCCGAGGCCTTGCTGGGACGCGCCGCAACCCATCCCGACAGCGTCCTTCGAATGATCAACGAGTATTCGCTGACCCGGCAGTTCCAGCTTTCCGGCGGCACTGGCCACGGCATCTGGGGGCCCGGCGTGACTCTGGCGATCATGCGCCGAAGTCCGCCGGGCACGCTGGCGATCGACCTCGCCAATTGCAACAACTATGCGCGCGGTCTCGAAGCCGCAGCCCAGGTTTCATGCCCGACACTGTTGCTGGTTGCCTGCCGCGACCGCATGACACCACGCCGCAACCTGCCGGCGCTGCAATCGGCCCTACGCCAGGTGCTGCGCGCCGAGATTCCCGACTGCGGGCACGCCATGATGAACGAACAGCCGCAAGCAGTCGTCGAACAGCTCCTGAGCTTCCTCGCCAGCCCGGCGGACACCGCTGGCCAGGGCCGCTAGCGCTGCTGGGCGCTCGAGCGCGCCAGCACGACGACTGCGGCGAGGATGATCGCACCACCGGCGATCTGCCAGCTGCCGATCGCCTCGCCAAGAAATATCGCTGCCAGAATCACAGTGACCACCGGTTCGAGCGTCGACAGCGTCGCCGCATCGGCTGCACCCAGCCGCGCCATGCCGGCAAAGAAGGTGATCATCGCCACCACTGTCGAGAACAGCGCGATGCCGCCGATGGCCGCCCAGGCCGCCGGCGAGGCCGGGAAAGCTGCGCCGCGCGACAGCACGATCAGCCCGAACACCAACGCTGCCGAGAGCATGATCACCGTTGCTGCCGGCATCGCTCCGACCAGCGGTGTAACGCGCTCGCCGACCAGGATATAGACCGAGTAGATCAAAGCCGCCCCGATTCCGAGCAAAATGCCAAGAACACTGCCGGCGAGGCTGCCGCCGACGGCAAGACCAGTACCGAACAGCGCCGCCGCCACCGCCAACAGGCGCAGTGGCGACAGTCGCCGCTGCGCCAGCAGTGCCGACAGCACAGTGACGATCGCCGGATAGAGGTAAAGCAGCAGCGCCGTTAGGCTGGCCGTCGCGTACTGCAGGGCGGCGAAGTAGCAGAACGACTGAGCGACGTAGCCGATCCCTCCCATCGCCACCAGCAGCAGCAGATTGCGGCCGCGTGGCCACACCATCCCGCGTACGCGCATCAGCAAGGCCATCATCAGGCCGGCCAGCGCAAAACGCAGGAACAACATGCTTGGCAGATCGACACTCTCGGCGTAAGCCAGCTTGGCGAAGATCGGCATGGCTCCAAAACCAGCCGCCGAAGCGACGATACAGACGAAACCGCCAAGGCGCGTGCCTGCGCCAGGAACAGGGGGAACCATCAATGGAACTCGGAAACGGTGCCGCCGTGGCAGCGCGGGTGAAAGAATCCGGACAGTTTGCGAAGCCTGCCGGTACTGCGGAAGATGAATGATGACATAAGCCTTGCCGAGAACCTATACTCAGATCAGGTGACAGGCCGTAATCGCCGGCTCGTCAGTGCCGAGCGTCGGGTGTGTTGTCGGGGGGTGTTTATTGCAGCCCGCTGCGGATCGTCCTGTGTCGCCTGTACAGTTCTTGGGAGATCGTGATGTCCGAAAAAACGCATCCACCCGCGCCGGACCCAGCAGCGATGCCTTGGCAAGCGCCAAAGCAGCGGCGACGTTTCGCGGCGCCGTGGCGGGCACTCTTGTCCACTCTACTGTTAGTAACCCACGCTGCCGGAGCTGCCGACATGGACTACAATCGCGCGCGAATGCGCATGGTCGCAGAGCAATTGAGCGCCAGCACGCGCGGCATCAGCAATCCCGCGGTGCTCGAGGCGATGGCCACGGTGCCGCGGCATGAGTTCGTTCCGGCCCAGTTCAGGCGCTACGCGTATGACGACCGACCGCTGCCGATCGGCTATGCTCAGACCATCTCGCAGCCCTACGTGGTTGCCTTCATGACAGAGAAGCTGGAACCGCAAGCAAACGAGCGTGTGCTGGAGATCGGAACTGGCTCGGGTTACCAGGCGGCAATTCTGGCAGGTCTGGTGAGTGCCGTGTACAGCATCGAAATCGTCGAGCCATTGGCCGTCCGGGCACAGGGCGATCTGGCCCGGCTCGGCTACGGCAATGTCAGCGTGCGACACGGCGATGGTTACCTGGGCTGGCCGGAGGCGGCGCCTTTCGACGCCATCATCGTCACCTGCGCCCCCGATCACGTCCCACAGCCGCTGATCGACCAGCTCAAGGAGGGCGGCCGCATGGTCATTCCGGTCGGAGAACTCGATGATCAGAACCTGTATCTGCTGCGGAAACGGGGAAAGGCGCTGCAGCGTGAAGCCATCCTGCCGGTGCGCTTCGTACCGATGACCGGCACCGCCAGCCGCCGCTAGAAGCCTGTCGGACTTTCCCCCGCTATACCCAGTCGTCGTTGCGCGTGCTGCGGTTGGCCTTGGGGCATTGGAATCTTTGCTGGCGGCCGAACGCCTGCTCGGCTGCGAAGGTCTTTTCTCATGATGAAAAGAGATCCTCGAAAAAGGTCCAGGATAAATTTGTTCTGCCCGTAACCCATTGATTTTAAGTTTTTCCGGCGGGGTTAAGCGAGCATCGAGTCGGTCACTCAAAGGAGGGTCAGGGTTAGCAGCCTGATTGGATTGACGAATCTGGATTCCGGCCCGCTCCCGAATGACGATCTCTCAAAAAGAACAAATTACCCTCGAAAAAAGCCGAGTGAATGTTGACGAACCCACTGCTAGTGGCTAAACTGCCCGCCTGCATGTTCCTCGATAGCTCAGTCGGTAGAGCGTCGGACTGTTAATCCGTAGGTCCCTGGTTCGAGCCCAGGTCGGGGAGCCAAATGAATCAAGCAGTTAGGCCGCTCTAGAGGGTGGCCTTTTTGCTTTCTGTCTGTCGTGTAGCCACTATTTAGCCAAATCCGGGCAATCCGAATCAACGTCAGGCTAAGACCCGGCTCGGTGGCAACCGCCAGACTTCGTGTGGTACCTGATCGGACGCCTAAAGCTTGGCCTGAGCCACCGGCCCGAACACCGTACCCGACAAACTCTTCATCACGTCGTCCAGCGCACTCTTGTGGCCGAGCTTGGACGGAAGCATCGACGCCTTCAGCGCTAGGGCGTCCAGTTCCTACCACAGTAGGTCACACCCTTCTCGGTTTTCGGGCTTTCGGTCGGCTTCATCGGCACCAGCAGGATGAGGAAATCTCCACCAGCTTCCGCTTAATCGACCTGCCGCCGGTATTCTGCCCATTCCTCGGCCGGGGCGTCGCTCGCTCAGCATGCACACAGGTTGTCGGGGCTTCGGCAGCAGCACGTCTTCCAGTCGTGCCATGCGACGTTTCAGGGTACTCATTCCAGTGCTTGCTCGGGCAACAGAAGCACGCAGCACGGACGGCGATCGGTACGAGCCAGTGCTTCGACCTTCACCCGTTCCACGAAGTCGTCTTCGGCTTCGTCTAGGGCGTGTCATCAAGTTGATTTCGAGGCCCTACTCTAGCTCCCGCCGTATGCCGGAGTGCAGCCGGTCGAACGGCGGGTGCGCCCGGAGGAACTCGATGGGGTCCATGCTCAGGACGGACGAGGCACGTAGTACCGCGCTCCGGTGCTGCCGTTTCCTTCTCGAATCTTCATCCCGACCACGGCGCCGCGTGCGTCGCGCCGGAGCTTGAGGGTCAGGTCGTTGCGCCGGCCCGGGCCGTACTCGGTGCGCACGCGGAACGTGTCTCCCTCCGCGCCGCGCAGCTCCCAAGTTCTTTTCAGCGCGATCCGCTACTGGCCGAGCTGGAAGGCGTGGGCCGCGTCGGGCCCGAACGTGACCGTTCTGCCGTCATAGATGGCCTCGAAGGGCACGCCGCCGCCGGGGTCCTTCGCATAGACCCAGACTCTCTCGATGGGTTTCGCGTACGCAGGATCGGGCCTGGCGGCCTGCTCGTGACGCGGCGCGTCTTCGCGCCCGGGCGGCGAGGCAAAGGCAGACGCAATGGTGGCGACGAGGGCTGCCGCAACGAGGGCCGGCGTGAAGCAGCAGGGGCGGGAACGCATCATCGGTCCTCCTGCGGGGCTCATACCCGCCATGACCACTTCGCCGCAGAGAAGGCCCCTCCGCCTGACGGTGCTGCTGGGCGTCCTGGCGCTCGTCGGCCTCGCGGCCGCCTCGACGCGAGCCGAGCGGCTCGCGTATGCCGCTCTCCAGGCCGGCCTGGGTCTGGCCGCCTTCGGCGCGGCCTGGTGGCTGCACGGCCCGGAGGTCTCGGGCCGTACTTCTACGTGGTGCGCGGCATCCGGCTTAAGGGTCGGCGCGTCGTCTCCATCGGTTATGCGTACAAGGCGGCCGGTGCAGCCTTCATCCTGACGGGTATCGGGTGCGTGGCGGTGTGGCTGATGCCCGGCCTCGCCGGGTGCTAGGCGGCCGCGCTTCATTCCGTCGCCGAACCGAACACCTCGCACATCGTCAGCCGGCGCACCTCGTCGAGCGTCACACGTGAGAGTCCTTCCCAGTCGGTCTCCTCCTCGAACGGCTCGTAGTCGTGTTCGTACCGGCGTTCGTACAGCGTGCCGCACGAGGGACACCGGTAGAGGCCGCCGCGCGTGTCGACGGTGGTCACGGGTTTCAGGCGAGCCGCCGCCGCCGGCAGCGAGTACCCCTTCAGGGGCGATCCGCCGACCGAAGGCCCCAGCTCGGCGCACAGCCCACAGTGATCCGGCTCGGTCCCGAAGCGCGCGGCCGCCAGGTCGTCGAGCGCCCGCTCGACAGCCTTGAGGGCGCGATCCTGCTCGGTCTCGGCGATCGCCGGCAGTTCCAGCCACGCCCGCACGGTATTCTGCAGGTGCAACGGAACCCGCCAGCTGCCGGTCCAGTACTTCAGGTGCTCGCGCGGTACGCCGTGCCGGGCGAAGTCCGGGCAGGACTGCTCGAGATCCCATCCATGGGACGACCGCCAGTACAACCGTCCTGCCCGCGCGCGGACGCCGCGCTTGCGGTCCGTCGTCCAGCAGACTTCCGCATCGGACACGTGGTGCGACGAGAGGAACTCGAGCTCGTCGACGAGCTCTCGAGTTCTCCCCAACGGCCGGGGGACCGCCGTCCGCACCTCGCGCAGGACGACGGCCGCCGCGTCGAAGGACCGCGACGCCCAGGTGCGGAGCGCCGCAGCCGCGTACTGGTTCACTCTTTCGCGGATCTTCGCCAGCAACACGGGCAGGGCCGGTGTGAGGTCCGCGCCGGCGAAGGCCGCGGCTTCGAGTGCGTGCTGCGCCCACATGGCGTCGAGGTCCGTGGTGTGCGGCCGCGCCGCGACCAGTGCCAGCGCCGGTACGGCCGGGGCGATGTCGGTTCCGGCCCACGCGGCGTGGCACAGGTCGAGCGCCGCGTGACAGCGCGTGCGGGGATCCTCGCTGGCAAGCTTCGCGATCCTCAGGTTCCGCTGAATGGCGGTGAGCCGGGGGCTGGTCGGCACGGGGAAGGCCCGCCTACCGGGACTCGACCTCGACGGCGGCGGCCGCCGCGTCTGGCACCAGGCCGTCTATGCGTCTCACGTCGAGGTGGCCGACGTCGTCGACCGTTCCGCGCCAGTAGCCGATCAGCCGCACGACGCAGCGGCGGCCCGCCGCGCAGAGGTCGCGGGCCCGGTCTGCGAGCGCTACTCCCATCTTCCCGTCGTCGAGCTGCAATCGGGTCGCGGCGGCGGCGCCCGACGGACCGAGGCGCGCGTCCACGATAGACAGGCGATACTCGTCGAGCGCGATCGACACCGGCAGCCGGACTCGTATCGGCGGCGATGCGGTTGCCAGGCGGTTGAGGAAGTCCAGCGCGGCCGCGACCGGCTCCAGGGCAGCTGCGCGCTTGAACTCCTCGGCCTGGCGGAATGACGGAACGTCGACCCGCTCCGCGAGCCACGCCCCAACAGGCGCCCAGCCTGCCAGGGCCAGGGCTCCGCAGAGCATGACATTGTGGCCTCGCCGGCGGGTTGTGGGGGGATTCACGCGGCGATGTTATACTGAAATAGGTCACAAA
>NZ_JDST02000006.1:0-15924 GCF_000584975.1 Candidatus Accumulibacter cognatus
CCTACAGAAAGCAATGCTCGAATTCTACAGCCCATTACACCAGACAGTTAAAGTTATTTGTTACCTATTTCAGTATAACCGGCCTTCCATTTCCATACTCGATGGAGGCGACTTGAATGTATGCCGCTTGGTCAGCCAATTGCTGCAGAGTTTTGTCGTCAGCTACATGGTCATGCTTTGCGTGCGTCTTGCGTTTTTTCCCGATGTCGGCCTTGGCCCCGAATCGAAGCTACTCCTGGTCACACTCCTTGTATTAGGCCTTACCTTGTTCCTGCCGCTTTGGGGTATGAATTCACGGCGGGTGATAGCCAACTTGGTATGGGTAAGCGTGATCATCGGCATCACCTTGCCACTTACAGCGTGGCAGGTCGGCTCTACAGTCCAATGGGCGTTGCCGCTGATCGGCATCTTGGGCGCCTTGGCGATCGTTCTGCTGGAGAGGTCACCACTGCCTTCGCCGTCCCGCCAGCGCCGACTTTTTGAGTTGGATGCTTGGCAATGGGTCGCAGCATTGGGGTTTCTGGCGCTGTTGTGTCTGGCGGCCATGACGATTTGGTTCGGTGCTGGCCAGCAAGCACCCGATGCCAATGCTCTGATCCGTTTGCTGGTCGCCGCCTGCGCTGTACCGCTGGTTTGGGCCAAACGCGTCAGCGGAATTCGCCGAGGAGAAGACCCGGTACGCAACCTCGAAAAATGCGCCGCCTGGCTGATGCTCTGGCTGATGACGTCCAACGTGGTGTTGGCGTTCAATTTCGAATGGCTGAACGCTCACAGTCAAAACCAGATGCCCGTTGCCAGCGCCGCAGGCGTTATGGCCGCACTGTTCGCTTTCGGCTTTGCAGTCAAATTGGCTCCGATCCGTCGCTGGCTCCCCGTGGCGACCGTCGTTTTTGCGATCGCCTGGAGCATGGCGGCTGCGCGAACATTTCCGCAGATCATGGTATCCATGTTGCCCGTTTCCGGATTGGTGATCGGACTCTTCCTGCCGGTCAAACGCCATTGGCTGGCCATGTTGCTGTGGCTGGTGGTCTTGACGTCCCCTGCTATCGTACTTGGATTGCTGCATCACGCGCTCGTCATGCATGGCCTGGTAGGTAGCCTGGTTTTCGGCATGACGCGTTGGCTGAATCAGAATAGCGGCGCGTATTCTGTCGTGGCGGACAGGCCTGATGTTGTCCAAGCGCCAGGAAATTCCTTTCTCGCCGAGACTGCCGGAAACCGCTTCGGCATCGCGACCGCTCTGGTGGCCCTCGTGCTGGGAAGCGGCTGGCTCTACACCTTGAGGTTGGAAGATCATGAGAGCCTCAGGGCAGGTGCGAAACGAAGGGCTGAAGAGCTAGTCCATCTGATTGAACAGTCCCTGCAGGATGCCGAACACATGGCCGAAGCCATGCGTCCAGAGCTGCTACCGGCCATCAGTTCGCAACAAGCGTTTGCAGCTGAACTGGGCGAACTCCAGCGGCTGGCAGGAAAAGGTATTGTTCTGGAATGGGCGCCGAAAGGGATCATCAAATACATTCATCCTCTGCCGGGTAACGAGTCTGCAATCGGCCATAACCTGCTGACCGATCCCGGGCGAGCCGCCATGATCAGGAAGATCATAGAAACCGGCAAGCCGGAATGGACGGGGCCGATCCCGCTGGTGCAGGGCGGGTTCGGCATGCTGTATCAGACGCCGGTTTACCGGAATTCCGCTGCGAAAACCACCCGGAGTTTCGTGGGGGTGGCGCAAAGCCTGGTCAAGCTGCCTCTGGCCGTGGAGGCGTTCATTCAAAGTCAGGATCGCTATATGTACCGCGTCCGAATCGGCGTGGGGAAGGTGGAGCCGGTTCTTGTCCTGAACCAATGGCCCGCGGTGGCCGTGGAAGCGGATGACGACTTGATTGCAGGGCATGCCCGGCATACGCCGCACCACGATCAGGATCACCCACATTGGGGGATTCGGCCTACCTCGGAACATCCGTTGACCAGTCAAATAACCATTGAAGTCAGCGCCATGCCCCACCTGGATGCGAACGCGAGCAAGGTTCCTGCACGTCTGCAAATCATGTTGATCATCGCCTTCCTGCTGGGTTGGCTGGTACGGACCCTGACGCGGCAGCAGATGCGGGTAAGCGCTCTCGCTCAACATGAAAACGAGTTAAGTCAGATGAGAGAAATCCTCTCTCAGGACTTGACCGGAAAACTTCTGTTCGGGGTGGATGGACAGGTCATCTGGATGAATGAGGCTGCCAGCCCGACCTTGAATGCCCCCCCCGAGAAACTTGCCGGCTTTAACTGCTTTACCAATCCCGTATTTTGCGCACGTGGATGGGATGCACTGGCCCGCGCCACACTCGCAGACGGATATCCGCGAGGCTTCGAAAACAGGGAGGGGGGCGCGTTTGGCCAGAAGCTCGATGTCAAGGTCACCTTGTTTCGTGTGACGATAGGCGGTCAGCACCACCTGCTCTCGCAAGTGCTCGATCTCACGGAAATCCACGCTGCCCAGCAAGCTCTGGAGGACAGTGAAGAGCGTTTCCGCCATTTCATGGACAACAGTCCGACCATCGCTTGGCTGAAGGACGAGTCCGGACGCTACGTCTACTTCAACAAGACGTATGAGCGGCTTGTTGCAGGCGCAGATCGGGCGCTATGGCTGGGCAAAACGGATGCTGATCTGTTTCACGCCGAAGTCGCTGCAGAATTCCGAAATAACGACCTGGCGGTATTACAGTCGGGCCAGGCTGCCACTGTCGTAGAAAGCACGGTTGACCGAAATGGCGTGACGCGATTTTGGCTGAACAACACATTCTCCTTTGCCAACGACAAAGGGCAGCGTTTCATCGCTGGCATTGGCTTGGACATCACCGAACGCAAGCAACTGGAAGATGAGTTGAGTGACAGCTGGATGTTTGTGCAGAGGATTCTGGATTCCTTACCGAACCACATCGCCGTAATCGATGCGGATGGGACAATCATCGCGGTGAATGAAGCGTGGCGAAAATTTGCGCATGAAAATGGCAATGGCCAAGGCGAGATGATGCCTACGGGAACGGATGTGGGAGGTAATTACTTAACTGTCTGTAACGATTCGTCAGGTGAAGAACGAAGCACGGCACTACACGTAGCCGATGGTATTCGCAAGGTGCTTGACGGGAAATTGGCGTGCTTCAAATTGGAGTATCCCTGCGCATCGCCCGAGTGTGAGCGGTGGTACTCGCTGGACTTCGTTCCCATTGACGGGGAATCCAAGGGCGTAGCGATCCACACCGATATCACATTGCGCAAGCTGGCTGAGACGACGCTTAGGACACAGACCGCCAAACTCAACGCCATCCTTGAAAACTCCGCAGTAGGGATTGCCCTGGTCAGGGACCGAAAAATCGTCTGGGGAAATTTGAAACTGGCCACCTTGCTCAAGTTGTCGGCTGAGGCCCTGCCGGGATACTCGTTGTCCCAATGTTATGCCACACCTGAAGACTACGACCGTTTCGGACGGGAATGCTATCCCGTCCTGGCTAGCGGCACGCCGTACATCGTGGAGATGCCAATTATGGCTGCCGACGAAACGATTTTCTGGGCCCGTATTTCGGGCCAGGCGATCAATCCGGATGCGCCCCTCGATGCCAGCATTTGGGTGGTTGAGGACATTAGCGAACGTAAGCAGATGGAGCAGAGGTCCAGGCAAATGTTGGACATCTTTGAAGCGTCGCCTGACTTCGTGGGCATTGCCAGTACCGATGGCAAGGCGGTCTACTTGAATCCGGCCGGGCGTGCACTGATCGGTATGTCCAAGGAAGCGGACATTACATCAATGGATATCGGTGAGTTTTTTCCGGACTGGGCTAATAAGCTGAACCAGGAGGAAATCATTCCGTATATCTTCAGCCATGGGCAATGGCATGGAAATTTGGCCTTGCGCCACCGTGACGGCCATGAGATCCCGGTGTCCCACATCGGTACGCTGCATCGAGGGCTGGATGGCCAGTCGTCGTTCCTCTCGGCCATCATGCGCGATAGCCGGCCCGAGATGGAAAGACAGCGGGTGCTCCTGGTTGCCAAGGAGAATGCCGAGGCCGCCAGTCAGGCCAAGAGTGATTTCCTCTCCAACATGAGCCACGAAATTCGTACGCCGCTGAACGGCGTTCTGGGCTTGCTGCAATTGCTGGAGGGCACGGCACTCGACCCGCGTCAGGCCGATTATGTCCATCGGGCCTATCGCACCTCGCGAATCCTGCTGAACATCATCAACGATATCCTCGATATTTCGCGCATCGAAGCGGGGCGCATCGACATCCTGCCCCAGCCGTTCTCGTTGCGGGAAGCGGTGGAGTCAGTGGTGGACACGCTTAGGGACGTCGCGGCCCGTAAGCAATTGACCCTGGCCACCCAATTCGATAGCTCCTGTCCCACTTGGTTTGAAGGAGATGTCCTGAGGATCCAGCAGGTACTGATGAATCTCGGATCCAACGCCATCAAGTTTACGGAGCAGGGCCGTGTCGATTTTCGTATTTCTTGCACATTCCAGTCAGCGCAGAGCGTTGTCGTCCGCTTCGAAGTCCAAGATACCGGCATCGGCATCTCTCATTCGCAGTGCGAACGGATCTTCGAACGTTTCATCCAAGCCGAAAGCGGCAATTCACGGCGATTTGGCGGCACGGGCCTGGGGCTGGCAATCGCGAAGGGACTGGTCGATGCCATGGGCGGGACGATCGGTGTCAATTCCAGTCCCGGGCATGGCAGTTGTTTCTGGTTTGTCCTGATGTTACCCGTGGTGGATGCCTCTGCCTCTGCCTCTGCCTCTGCCTCTGCCTCTGCCCAAAACCTCGCTGGTTTGCGCATTCTGGTTGTCGAGGATCAGGAACTGAATCAAATTGTCTTGATGAATATGTTGGAGAAATTAGGTGCCCATGCCGTATTGGCCAAAGACGGCAGCGAGGCTATCGCGCAGGTACTGGCGAGCAATGGTAGTGCAATTGTCAGTCGGGAACCAACCGATGAGTTGCCATTCGATGTGGTGCTGATGGATATACAGATGCCAGTCCTGGACGGCATTTCAGCCACAAAGATATTGCGCGAAGTGCACCGAATAGCTGACCTGCCCATCATTGCGATTACCGCTGGCGTGGAATCAAAGGACCGCGAGAAATGTCTTGCATCGGGGATGAACGACTTCCTCGCCAAACCAGTCGAGATCGCGAACTTGCGGCGAATAATTCAGCGTCACTGCAAGTGCAATGAACCAGCGGCACATCCTGCACGCCTAGCCCAAGTTGTCGCAGCTTTGGAGAGTCCGCCCGGATTTGCCTTGGCCGAGGCCATTGATCACCTCGGCGGAGATCTGACTATCTTCATCCGCTTGTTAAAGCGGTTTCTGGAATCGTTGGACGTCACACAAAAGGTATTACGTGACGTCCTGCAAGACAGTTCACACGAAGCCACTCAACAGGCCATGAGGCAGCTGCACGCGTTGCGAAGCAGTGCACTGACCTTGGGCGCAATTGAGTTGGCCGATATCACTCGAGAGATCGAGTCGTCGCTTGCTGAAGGAAAGCCTGTCGATCGAATCAGCATTCTGGCCACCCTGACGAGCACCTTGAATCTTGCCCGCAAGGTCTTTTTGGAATGTATCGATCGTTATCAACAGCCTGATCAATCTCGAAACAAGGGAGTCGACTCATGAATAACAGCGTATGGATTGTCGATGATGACGAACTGGCTGCCGCAGTTCCGCGCATCGCGCTGGACGGTCAATTTACGGTAAGCGTAATTCCTTCAGGTGTGGAAGCATTGTCGCGGCTGGAATCCTTCACGCCGGATGTGATTCTGCTTGATATCCGCATGCCGGACTTAGATGGGTATGACACCTGTCGCGCATTGCGTGCCAAGCTGCCCACCGGTGAGCAGCCTGCCGTGATATTTCTCTCATCGCTCGATTCTCTGGAGGATCGGCTACGGGCGTATGAAGCGGGAGGTGATGACTTTCTGATCAAGCCCGTGGCGCCAGAGGAGGTGGTTCAGAAAGTTCGCACGGTGCTTGGATTGATTGGAGAACGCAAACGGATGAGGGCGGAACATGAATCCGTCCAGAAGGTGGCCATGAGTTTCCTGGCCAATCTCGGTGAGGCCGGTATGGCACTCAACTATCTGCGCAATGCGCCGAGTTGCATGAATACGCCATCGCTGGCCCAGATGACGCTTTCCACAGTGTCAGAGTACGGCCTCGAAGCAGCGCTGCAATGCCGGATGCCGTGGGGCAATGAGACATTCAACGCTCAAGGCCCGGCTTCGCCGCTGGAGGAGTCGGTGTTCGCCAAAACGATCAATTTGGATCGCATTTTCCAGTTCAGCTCGCGAATGGTCGTGAACTACCCCCATGCCTCGCTGTTGGTCAAGAACCTCCCTGTCGATGACGAGGAACGCAGTGGCCGTCTGCGCCATTATCTGGCGATAGTCGCCGAGGGCTGCGAGAACAACTTGTGCGCCTTGATCAGCAAGAGCGAAGTCGGGCGTCGCAACCAGCAACTCGCAGCAACTGCGGTGGCGATAGAAACAGCGATCGATACGCTGCGTACCCAGTATCGAAACCAGCAGGTAGAAATGCGGGTGATTCTGCATCAATTGAGCGAGCAACTCGCCAAGCAGATACTGCATTTCGGTCTATCCGATGGCCAGGAAGCGCAATTGAATGCGCAGTTGGACAGTGGATTTGAAAGGGCACTCGACCTGTTTCAGCAAGGCCTGGAGTTCGACACGCAGCTCGGTTCTTTACTTGCCGGTATTCGGGCATCAGGAAGGGCGAGTATGTGATCTAAGGCGTGAGTGGTTGGATCCGGCGCTACCAAGCAGGTGCCGTTTGTCTGGCAGGTTACGTACGCATTGCCGACCGACAAATATTACCTAGCCAAAGTCTGCATTGGCCGAGGAGCTGCCGAATTCTGTTCGGTACAGCAAGCCGCACAGGGCATGGGAGAGTCAGTCAAGCGTCGAGATTCAACGCCGGCAATATATCGCTGAACCCATACCTTTACGCACAACTCATTTCAATGCTCAACCGCCCGAAACACATATAGAGCCAAACAAATTAACCGACTGAAAGAAAAGAAAAAGCCGACCAAAATCCGGGTCGGCTGAATCTTTACTCTGTATGAGTTCGGGTTAGAACGGGATGTCGTCATCCATGTCTTCAAAACTCGGCGTCTTCTTGGCTGGTGCCTGACGTCCTGAACCGGCAGCTGAAGCCGACGGCATGCTGCCCCCGTACTCACCTTCGCTTGCGGACGGCGAGCCCATGCCTTCGCGGCTGCCAAGCATTTTCATTTCGTTACCAATGATTTCGGTCGTATAGCGTTCGTTACCGTCCTTATCCTGCCACTTGTTGGTCCGGATACGCCCCTCCACATATACCTGCCGGCCTTTTTTCAGGTATTGGCCGGCAGTTTCGGCAAGCTTGCCGAAAAAAACGATGCGGTGCCACTCGGTGCTCTCCTTGTACTCGCCCGAGGTCTTGTCGCGGATACGATCGGTGGTTGCGATCCGGATGTTGCAGACGGCGTCGCCGCTGGGCAGATAGCGGGTTTCCGGATCGGCACCCAGATTGCCAACGAGAATCACTTTATTGACCGAAGCCATGTTGCCTCCCAGAATGTGGTGTACGGTGGACGAGAAAAGATGAGCGGATCAGCGCGATTATAGGGGCTTATGCTGGCACCGGTGCCGGCCGGGTGCGCGGCGGTGGCATCGACATGGTCAGCCCGAGCAGAAGCCAGACGAAGGACAGCACGGCTCCGGCCCCCCAGACGGCACCGGCGCCGGCATACTTGGCCAGGATGCCGCCGATGAGGCCACCCAGAAACAACCCGACGGACTGCGTGGTATTGTACACACCGAGTGCCGCGCCCTTGGCATGCGGCGGGGCAATCCGCGAAATCAGCGACGGCTGCGTGGCTTCGAGGATATTGAAAGCGACAAAGAACAGCATCAGCCAGAAGGCCAGACCGTAGAGTCCGCCGGCAAGCAGGCCGAAACCCATCTGCACCGCCAGCAGCAGTACGATTGCAGCATTGAAGATCAGCTTCATGCGGGCGAATCGCTCAGCCAGAATGATTGCCGGAACCATGATGATGAAGGAAACCAGCAGCGCTGGCAGATACACCTTCCAGTGTTCGGCGACCGGCAGGCCCCCCGTGCTGATCAGTTTGACCGGCAGCAACACCCACATCGCTGTGAGCATCATGTGCAGCGCGAAGACGCCGAAGTTCAGGCGCAGCAACTGGCGATTCGTCAGGACTTCGACAAAGCTCTGCCACACTGGTTGCCGTGGCACCTTCGGTGCAGTGGGCACCACTCTGAGCACGACGACCACCGCCAGCAGTGCCAGAATCCCGGTCAGCACGAAGATCCCGGGCATGCCAACCAATACGTACAGCAGTGGTGCTCCGACCATCGAGATGGCGAACACCAGACCAATCGACGAGCCGATCATCGCCATGACCTTGGTGAGATGCTGCTCGCGGGTGAGGTCGGCGGCGAGTGCCGTGACCGCAGCCGAAATCGCGCCGGCGCCCTGCAGCACGCGCCCGGCGATGATCCCATAGATATCGTTGGCAGCCGCGGCAACGAAACTGCCGGCGACAAAAAGCAGTAGCCCGAAGACGATCACCGGTTTGCGTCCGAACCGATCGGAGGCGGCCCCGAAGGCGATTTGCAGACAGGCCTGGGTCAGCCCATAGGCGCCGAGCGCGATGCCGACCAGCGCCATGTCATTCCCCGAAGGCAATTCCTTGGCGTAGATCGAGAACACCGGCAGGATCAGGAACAGGCCGAGCATGCGCAGGGCGAAAACTGCCGCCAGGCTGATGCCGGTACGTTTTTCCTGGCTGCTCATGCGGTCGGTATGGGAGGTGGACATGGAATTTGCTGCCGGACTTCAGAATTGCGTATATTAACAGGTTTGCCCAAGCCCCTCAGATCAGCACCCATGGACGAGATGCGAGAGATAAGGATCCGCGGCGCGCGCACCCATAACCTGAAGAACATCAACCTCGACCTGCCTCGCAACCGACTGATCGTGATTACCGGTCTTTCAGGCTCCGGCAAGTCTTCGCTGGCTTTCGATACCCTCTATGCCGAGGGACAGCGCCGCTATGTTGAGTCATTGTCGGCCTATGCACGGCAGTTTCTGCAGCGTATGGAGAAACCCGAGGTCGATCTGATCGAGGGACTCTCGCCGGCGATCTCGATCGAGCAGAAAGCGACTAGTCACAACCCGCGCTCGACGGTCGGGACGGTCACCGAAATCCACGACTACCTGCGTTTGCTCTTTGCCCGCGCCGGCACGCCGTACTGTGCCGAACACCAGCGGCCGCTCGAAGCGCAGACAGTATCGCAGATGGTCGATCATGTTCTGGCGCTGCCAGAGGGGAGCCGGCTGATGATTCTCGCGCCGGTGGTCGCCAACCGCAAGGGCGAGCAACTAGAGCTGATTGCCGAGTTGCAGGCACAAG
Organism: Candidatus Accumulibacter cognatus; assembly: GCF_000584975.1. Classification (NCBI taxonomy): domain Bacteria; kingdom Pseudomonadati; phylum Pseudomonadota; class Betaproteobacteria; genus Candidatus Accumulibacter; species Candidatus Accumulibacter cognatus. The sequence goes on from NZ_JDST02000006.1 coordinate 9,489, forward strand.
GTTTTTCCCGCCTGCGGATCGATGGCCAGATTTACGAGATCGATGCCGTTCCCAAACTCGCCAAGACACACAAACACAGCGTCGACGTGGTCGTTGACCGGCTCAAGATTCGTGAAGACATCCGCCAGCGCCTTGCCGAATCTTTTGAAACCGCGCTGCGCCACGCCGATGGCCGCGCCATTGCCTACGAGATGGACAGCCAACGCGAGCATTTCTTTTCTGCCCGGTTTGCCTGTCCGGTCTGTTCGTATTCGCTATCCGAACTCGAACCCCGGATTTTCTCATTCAACAGCCCACTGGGTGCCTGCCCGAAGTGCGACGGTCTTGGCGTCATCCAGTTCTTCGATCCGAAACGCATTGTGGCTCACCCGGAACGGTCTCTGGCTGCCGGCGCCATTCGCGGCTGGGACCGGCGCAATCCCTTTTACTTTCAGATGCTCTGCTCGCTCGCCGCACACTATGCCTTCGCGATCGATACACCGTTCAACGAACTGCCCGAGAACGTCCGGCAGATTCTGCTCTATGGTTCGGGACGCGCGCAAGTGCCATTCAACTATGTCAACGAGCGTGGTCAGATGACCCTACGCGAGCATGCTTTTGAAGGCATCGTGGTCAACCTCGAACGTCGTTACAAGGAAACCGACTCGCTTGCCGTTCGTGAGGATCTGGCGCGCTTGATCAGCAACCAGACCTGCCCGACCTGCCAGGGCAGCCGTTTACGCGAGGAAGCACGTAACGTACGGATCGGCAGCAAAGACAATGCACGCACCCTGCACGAAATCAGTCGTCAGCCATTGCAGGACGCACGCGACTATTTCCTGGCGCTCAAACTCCCCGGCAACAAGGCGCAGGTTGCCGAGAAGGTGCTCAAGGAGATTGGCAATCGCTTGCAATTCCTGATCAACGTCGGCCTCGACTACCTGTCGCTCGACCGCTCGGCAGAAACGCTCTCGGGCGGTGAGGCGCAGCGCATCCGCCTGGCTTCGCAAATCGGTTCCGGGCTGACCGGCGTGATGTACGTGCTTGACGAACCTTCGATCGGCCTGCATCAGCGCGACAACGAGCGACTGTTGAAGACCCTCAAACAGCTCAGAGACATCGGCAATACGGTGATCGTCGTCGAACACGACGAGGAAGCCATCCGCAGCGCCGATTACGTGGTCGACATCGGCCCTGGCGCCGGCGTACATGGCGGCCATGTCGTTGCCGAAGGGACACCAAAGGCAATCATCGACCATCCGGCCTCACTGACCGGCGACTATCTGGCCGGGCGACGACGCATCGGCATGCACGGCGAGCGACGCCAGCCGGATGCCGCACGCTTGCTACAGATCGTTGGTGCACGTGGCAACAACCTCGCAAACGTCAGCGTGGGCATCCCGGTCGGCCTGTTCACCTGCATCACTGGTGTCTCCGGCTCAGGCAAATCGACGCTGATCAACGACACTCTGTACGCGGCGGCGGCCAGGCATCTTTACGGATCGTCGGCCGAGCCTGCCGAGCACGACCGGATCGTCGGCCTCGATCATTTCGACAAGGTGATCAACGTCGATCAGAGTCCGATCGGGCGAACGCCGCGCTCCAATCCGGCGACCTACACCGGCTTACTGACACCGATCCGCGAATTGTTCGCGGGTGTTCCGGAAGCCCGTTCGCGTGGCTACGGTCCTGGCCGTTTCTCGTTCAACGTCAAGGGTGGCCGCTGCGAGGCCTGCCAGGGCGATGGCATGATCAAGGTCGAGATGCACTTTCTGCCCGATATTTACGTCGCCTGCGACGTTTGTCACGGCAAGCGTTACAACCGCGAGACGCTGGAAGTCCAGTACAAGAGCAGAAACATTCACGAAATCCTGCAGATGACAGTCGAGGCCGCGCGCGAATTCTTTGACGCCGTCCCGGTGGTGGCCCGCAAGCTGCAGACATTGGTCGATGTCGGTCTCAGCTATATCACCCTGGGTCAGGCGGCCACCACGTTGTCGGGCGGTGAGGCACAACGCGTCAAGCTGGCGCTCGAGCTGTCGAAACGCGACACCGGCAGAACCCTGTACATTCTCGACGAACCGACTACCGGGCTGCATTTCCAGGACATCGAGATGCTGCTGACAGTGCTGCACCGCCTGGTTGACCACGGCAATACCGTGGTGGTCATCGAACATAATCTTGATGTCATCAAGACTGCTGACTGGGTGGTGGACCTTGGCCCCGAAGGTGGCGCCGGCGGTGGCCGCATCCTTGCGGTCGGAACTCCGGAGCAGCTTGCCGTGGCTCCGGTCAGCCATAGTGGCCGCTTCCTGAATCTGTTGCTCGCGCGTTACAACCAGGCCAGCACCATTGCAACAGCTTCGAGCTCGGGTGGAACCGACCGTTGAACAGATAGCCACTACCACTATTTGCTGAGACCAGACGAAAGTGGTTCCGCCAGGCCCTTTCACCATTGTGATGCGCTGCCTGCCGCTGGCAAGCACAGAAACTTGTTTGCAGTAATGGAATCCATGCCAGAATTACAGCCTTCCATTCTTGATCGCCACCCTTCCCTAGAGTGCCATCAAAGGCCAGAATCCGGCCAGAGAAATGCCCTTAGTCAATCACCATTAATCACAAGAGGAGATACCATGAACAAGTCCGAAATGATCGACGCCATCGCCGCGCGTACCGACCTGTCGAAGGTCGCGTCCGCGAAAGCACTGGATGCTGTAATCGAGACTATCGTTGAATCGGTTGCCCAAAGGGAGGCAGTAACCCTGGTCGGTTTCGGCTCCTTCAAGGCAAGTGAGCGCGCTGCCCGGGAAGGCAAGAATCCGAAGACTGGTGCAAAAATCCTGATCCCGCAAACCATCGTTCCGAAGTTTGCCGCTGGCGCAACTTTCAAGGCCAGGGTTGCAGGCAAGGACGAGTAACTTTTTAACTTTGTTCAGGGCTCGGTGAAGTCGGCGGGCCTCTAGCAGTAGATCACCCATCTTTTCAACATTCCCCTCTATCGGAGTCCTCAATGCGTATTTCTTCCGCACTGGCTGCAGTCGCCCTGATCCTTTTGCCGCTTGCCGTATCCGCGCAGCAACCTGCCGTCGCCGAAGCCGTGGCCGCCGTCGGTCCTGGCAAGTTCGCCGGTCTGATTGAAGCCAGAGCAACCCTGCTCGTGGAATCAATCGACAAGGCATCGCGCAGCATTGTGCTCAAGAACGCCAGAGGTGAACAAATGAAGGTCATTGCCGGCGACGAAATCAAGAATTTCGACCAGATCAAGGCGGGTGACCAGGTCGTTACGACCTACACCCAGGAACTGATGATGACACTCAAGAAGGGCGGCGGCGCGCTTCGCGAGCGTATCGACAGTTCGCAGCAGGGCTCGGCCTCGGCCTCTGCCGGCCAGAAACCGGCGGCCTACGAGGCGAAAGAGGTTGCCTTCATTGCCGATGTGCAACAGGTCGACCTCAAGAAAAAGACCGTGACGCTACGTGGCGCGAAGAAGACAGTTACCCTGAAGATCAGGGATCCGGAACAACTCAAACTGATCAGCAAGGGTGATCAGGTGGAGGGCATCTTCTCTGAAGCGGTTGCCATCGCGGTTGTCCCTGCACCTGCCAAGGCAAAGAAATAAACCCTTCTTACATTTCCACGATCGAAGGCCTGGCAATCCCTGGCGACCATGGGATTGACGCAGTCAATCGTGCAGAATAGAATGCAAGCGTATTCGGGGGCATAGCTCAGCTGGGAGAGCGTCTGGTTCGCAATCAGAAGGTCGGCGGTTCGATCCCGCCTGTCTCCACAATTAAATTAAACAGTTAGCCAGACTCACAAGGTCTGGCTTTTGTTTTCTGGCTGATCCGACCGATAGGCAACTGGAGCAGGCCTATTGCAGTTCGGCGAAGACCCGCGACTTCATCGCGGACGCCATCAACCCTCCCAGGCAGCCATCAATCGCCGGTTCAGGCGGCCATTCCTTTATAATGCGCAGCTTAAGATCTTTCGAAACAACTGCAATTCCAGCCAACCTTAGCCATGGAGAACTCATGGGATTCCTCGCAGACAAGCGTATCCTGATCACTGGCGTGCTGTCGAAACACTCGATCGCCTACGGCATTGCCAGGGCCTGTCATCGCGAAGGCGCGCAACTGGCGCTCACCTATCAGAACGATCGGTTCAGGGATCGCGTTGCCAAATTCGCCAAAGAATTCGACAGCACTCTCGTCTACCCTTGTGATGTCTCCGATGACATCGCGATCGAACAGCTTTTCGCCGGCCTTGCCGAAGCCTGGGATGGCCTCGACGGTCTCCTGCATTCGATAGCCTATGCCCCCAGTGAAGCCATCGAAGGTGACTTTCTGGAGGGCATCACCCGCGACGCCTTTCGTATCGCGCATGACGTGTCGTCGTACAGCTACCCGGCACTTGCCAAGGCGGCCCGGCCAATGCTCCTGAAAGGCCGTAAGCCAGCTTTGCTCGCGCTCTCCTACCTTGGCGCCGAGCGCACCATGCCCAACTACAACACCATGGGTCTTGCCAAAGCTAGCCTCGAAGCCGCCACCCGTTACCTCGCCTTCTGCCTCGGTCCGCAAGGAATTCGCGCCAACGCCATCTCGGCTGGCCCGATCAAGACGCTGGCCGCTTCAGGCATCGGCAACTTCTCGCGCCTGCTTGCCTACAACGCGCACAACGCACCGCTGCGCCGCAACATCACCATTGATGAAGTCGGTAACGCCGCCGCCTTCATGCTCTCCGACCTTGCCAGTGGCATCACCGGCGAGATCATGTATGTCGATGGCGGGCTGAACACCACCGCACTTGGCAATCCGGAGCCTCTGCCGGGGTGAATGACCGGTACCCGCGTCGGTTCGGGAGGGTCGGCATTCGCCTGCCCGGCGGGTAAGCACGCTTTGGTTTTGGGAGTATGGTCTGCGTAGACAGCAAATCGGGGGGAAGGGCCGGCACGGTTGCCGTCACGGCCCGTAATCGTGACGGCGTGCCTATCTGATCCCTACCGTGGTCTTCGATAAATGGTCGGTTTCAGGGCCTGCAGCCGGTTGCTGATGCCGTGCAGCGATTCGGAATGGCCGACGATGAAATAGCCATTCGGTCTCAGGTGCGGCAGCATGTTCTCGATGACCTTGCGCTTCGTTTCGGCATCGAAATAGATCATCACGTTACGCAGGAATATCACGTCGAAGTCGCCGACGCCGGTGATCGGCTGCGTCAGGTTCACCTGCGCAAAGCGGACACGCTGCTTGAGCTGGTTGTCGATCAGCAACTTGCCTTCCTGTGAGCGTACGCCCTTCAGGCAATACTTGCGCAAGTAGCCTGGCGGAATGCCGGAGATCCGTTCCTGCGCATATACCCCGGCCTGTGCTCGCGCCAGGACGGTCAGGCTGATGTCCGACCCGAAAACTTCCCAGGGGCTGTCGTTGCAATGCTCGGCGAGTACCATCGCCATCGAGTAGGCCTCTTCGCCGCTAGAACTGGCACCGCTCCAGATGCGGAAAGCACCTGCGCCGCGCCGCTCCTTGAGAATCACGTCGCGCAGGAAGTCGAAGTGCTGTGGTTCACGGAAGAAATAGGTCTCGTTGGTGGTCAGCAGATCGATCATCTGCTGCAGTTCATGAGGATGCTGACCGGAGGACACCAGCTGATAATATTGGGAGTAAGTGTCAAATTTGTAATGCGCGAGACGGCGGCCGAGACGGCCCACCAGCAGCACGCGCTTGGCATCGGAGAGGCTGATGCCAGCCAGTTTGTAGATCAGCCGCTGGAAAAGCGCGAACTCCTGGTCGGTGATCGGGGATTCGGAATGGTTCATAAGTCCTCAGAATAGCTCGATGTCGGTCTTCTTTGGTGCGATGAAGAGCGTGCTGGCGTAACGGCTTTCCGCTTCGGAAATGCTCTGGTTGGTCTGCCCGCGCTTGCAGAAGGCTTCGCCGGTCTGCGGGTCGAGGATCACCTTGCGCGACCACGGCCCCATCAGGTCCGAGGCGACCAACTGGATGCCCTCGCGCGCCAGCCACTCGCGGGCGAACTCGGCGTTGCGCTCGCCGATGCTGACGCCGGTCAGCGATGAAATGACATTGCCGCCACCGAAAGCCTTGCCCTGCAGACGCTTTTTCTGGGCGCCACGGGCGAGCATGCCGTTCATCAGTGCTTCCATGCAGAAATTGCCGCAAAGCAGGACGTCGAGGTCCTTGTTGGCCGATTTCTCGAATTTCGGCAACATGAAGTGATTCAGGCCGCCTACCCGGAGCTGCGGGTCCCACAGGCAGACGGCGACACACGAGCCGAGGAGGGTGGCGATCGGTCGTTCGTTTTCGATCGCCCAGCCGCCGGGATTGACGTGGCGCGCCAGGCGCTCGAGGTCGCGCGGGTTGCTCATCTGGACACGCCGCTCATCGCCGCTCTGCGGTGGCCGTTGTTGGCCAGGCGGAAGAAGGTCATCAGCTCCTGCAGTTGC
>NZ_JDST02000007.1:0-54837 GCF_000584975.1 Candidatus Accumulibacter cognatus
GGGCGACGCCCAGGGCAACCCCATCGGCGAGGCCGGCGCCTACGAAGACATCCTGAGCGGCAGCGCCGGCAACGACCACATTCTCGCCGGCGAACTCAACGACGATGTCGGCAGCGGCGACGGCGACGACTGGATCGAAGGCGGCAACGGTCAGGACTACCTGCACGGCGAAAACGGCAACGACCTCATCGAAGGCGGCAACGGCAGCGACATCGTCTTCGGCGAAGCCGGCAACGACCGGCTCTACGGCCATAGTCAGATCACTCTGGAGGCCGCCATTGCCGCCGGCAATACCGGCACGGCCAGCGGCCTCAAGGGCGACTGGCTCTCCGGCAATGCCGGCGACGACCTCCTGATTGCCGGCGCCGACCACGACGTGCTCGCCGGCGGCGCCGGTGCCGATGTCCTCATCGCCGGCGCCGGCGACGACAACCTCCTCGGCGACGCCGATTACGTCCCCCAGTTCATCCCCGAGGCCACCCGGCGCTACAGCATCGGCTCCATCTCCTGGTACCACGGCAGCACCACCACCTTCGACTGGGGCTATACCGACACCGCCGGCGGCCGCCTTTTCTCCCCCGTGAGGGGCGAAACCAACCCCGTCGGCGGGGCCGGCGACGCCCTCCACGCCGGCGCCGGCGACGACCGCGCCTGGGCCGGCGAAGGCGACGACAACGTCTGGGGCGAAGACGGCAACGACACCCTCAACGGCGAAGCGGGGAACGACGTCATGCTCGGCGGCGCCGGCAACGACCTGGTCGCTGGCGACGCCAGCTACATCGACGGCAGCCTGCACGGCAACGACTTCCTCGACGGCGGCGACGACGACGATGTTCTCTTGGGGCAGGGCGGCAGCGACGCCCTCTTCGGCGGCGCCGGAGACGACCTCCTGATCGCCGACGACCACACCCTCGCCGACAACCTGCAGGGCGAAGACGCTCTCGACGGCGAAGACGGCAGCGACCAGCTCCAGGGCGGCGCCCTCGCCGATATACTCTACGGCGGCGGCGGCAACGATGTCCTGATCGGCGACGACAACGAAAACGCGGCCCCTCTGCAGGGCGATGACTTCCTCGACGGCGAGGAAGGCGACGACCAGCTCTACGGCATGGGCGGGGCCGACGTGCTCTATGGCGGGGCCGGCAACGATGTGCTCGCCGGCGACAACAGCGACACCCCGCCAGAAACCCAGGGCGACGACTTCCTCGACGGCGGGGCCGGCAACGACCAGCTCTACGGTGCCGGCGGTACCGACATCCTCCACGGCGGCGACGGCGATGACATCATGGCTGGTGACGACGCCGACACCCCGGTCGCCCGGCAAGGCGACGATACCCTCGACGGCGGTGACGGCAGCGACCAACTGCAGGGCGCTGGTGGCGCCGATACCCTGCTCGGCGGCACCGGCAACGACGCCCTCTACGGCGACAGCGGCAGCACCCCGGAAGCGGCCATGGGCAACGACTTCCTCGACGGCGGCGAGGGCGCGGACACCCTGGTCGGAGCGGGCGGTGCCGACATCCTGCTCGGCGGCGTCGGCGACGACATCCTGGATGGCGACGGCAACGGCCTGTCGGCCTCGGTGCAGGGCAACGACCAGCTCGACGGCGGAGAGGGCAACGATACCCTCTACGGACAAGGCGGCAACGATCTCCTCGCCGGCGGGATCGGAATGGACACCCTCGGGGGCGGCGATGGCGACGACACCCTCGACGGCGGCGACGACGACGATGTTCTCTTTGGGCAGGGCGGGGAAGATGTTCTCTCCGGCGGTGCGGGGGCCGATTACCTCTCGGGGGGCGACGACAACGACCACCTCGATGGCGGTGACGGCAACGACACCCTCTACGGCGAGGCCGGGGACGACCTCCTCAGCGGTGGCGACGGCAACGACATCCTGTTCAGCGACAGCGGCAACGACCAGCTCGACGGCGGCGACGGCGACGACCTCATCGTTGTGCAGACCGGCAGCGGCATCCGGCACGTGACCGGCGGCGGCGGCAGCGACACGCTGATGATTCAGGGCGTCAGCTTTGCCAGCGTCAACCTCCGCCTGGGCTCGCTGCTCATCGACACCGGCCTTGCCGGCAGCGAGATTCATATCGACGAGTTCGATTCCACCAACCCGCAGGCGGGCAGCGGCTTCGAGTACTTCCAGTTCGACGACGGCGTGCGCACCTACCAGGAGCTGCTGGCCAAGGGCTTCGGCCTGCAGGGCACGCCGGACGCCGACATCATCACCGGCACCGGTGCCGACGACCGGATCGACGCGCTCGCCTCCGACGATCAGATTTTTGCCGGCGAAGGCAACGACCAGTTGCAGGGCGGTAGCGGCGACGACCTTCTCTACGGCGAGGGCGGTCACGACACCCTGGACGGCGGCAGCGGTGCCGACCGCCTGGACGGCGGCGACGGCAACGATCAGTTCGTGGTCGACCATGCCGGCGATGTCGTTGTCGAGGCCGCGACGGCGGGAATCGACGCCGTGCAATCCGGGATCGACTATACGCTGCCCGATAATGTGGAAAACCTGACCCTGACCGATGCCGCGGTGACCGGCCACGGCAATGCGCTGGCCAATACGCTCACCGGCAACGCCGCGGACAACGTCCTCGACGGCGGGGCCGCTGCCGACACGATGAGCGGCGACGCCGGCAACGATGTTTACGTCGTCGACGATGCCGGGGATGTCGTTTCCGAAAATGCCAGCGCCGGCAATGACTCGGTACAGGCGAGCATCCGTTACACCCTCCCGGCCAATACCGAAAACCTGACCCTGACAGGCAGTGCCGCCATCGACGCTACCGGCAACACGCTGAACAACGTGCTGACCGGGAACGGCGCGGCCAACCTGCTCGACGGCGGGGCGGGGACCGACACGATGAGCGGTGGTGCCGGAGACGATACCTACCTCGTGGACAACGTCGCCGAGGTGGCGACGGAGTTCGCCGACGAAGGCGTCGATACGGTGCGCTCCTCCATCAGCTACGCCCTCGGGGCGAACCTGGAGAATCTGCTCCTGACCGGCGCGGCGGCGATCAACGCCACCGGGAATACGCTGGATAACGTGCTGACGGGCAACAGCGCCACCAACGCCCTGGCGGGGGAAGCGGGCAACGATACGCTGGATGGCGGCCTGGGCGCCGATGCCCTGCAGGGGGGAGCCGGCAACGACACTTATGTGGTGGACAACGTCGGTGATACGGTCACGGAAGCGGCCGGCGAAGGTGTCGATCTCGTGCTGTCGAGCGTCAGCCATGCGCTCGGCAGCCACGTGGAAAATCTGACCCTGACCGGTAGCGGGGCCATCAATCCGACCGGGAATGCCCTGGGCAATGTCCTGCAGGGGAATGCCGCCGCCAATCTGCTCGATGGCGGCGCGGGCGACGACACGATGATCGGCGGCGACGGCGGCGACACCTACATCGTCGATAGCCTTGCCGACGTGGTGACGGAAAATGCGGACGAGGGTCTCGACACCGTACTGTCTTCGGCCAGTTACGCCCTCGGGGCAAACCTGGAGAATCTGATCTTGACCGGATCGGGTGCCATCAACGGCACCGGCAATGCGCTGGCCAATGCTCTGATGGGCAACGGCGCGGCGAATCTGCTGATCGGCGATGCCGGCAACGATACGCTGGATGGAGGCCTGGACGCCGACGTGCTGCAGGGCGGCTCGGGCGACGATACGTATTGGGTGGATAACGCCGCCGATGCCGTGATCGAGGCCGCCGGCGAAGGTACGGATATCGTTCAGGCCGGCGTGTCCTATACCCTCGGGGCCCACGTCGAAAACCTGACCCTGGTCGGCACGGGCGCCATCAACGGTACCGGCAACGCACTCGACAACGCGTTGACGGGCAATGCCGCGGCCAACGTTCTGGATGCCGGGACCGGGGCCGATACCCTGAGCGGCGGCGGCGGCAACGACACCTACGTTGTCGACCACGTGGGCGACATGGTCGTGGAAAACACCGCTGCCGGAACCGATCTCGTGCAATCGAGCGTGACCTACCTCCTTTCGGCAAACGTTGAGAACCTGACGCTGACCGGTACGGCGGCGATCGCGGCGACAGGCAATGTATTGAACAACCTGTTGATCGGGAATGCCGGCGCCAACACCCTGAGCGGCGGCGACGGCAACGACACGCTGGACGGCGGAACGGGCGCCGATGCGCTGCTTGGCGGCGCCGGCGACGACGTCTATGCGGTCGACGACGCGGGCGATACCGTGACGGAAGCCGTGAACGAGGGGAACGATTTTGTCCAGTCGGCGGTATCCTTCCTTTTGGGTGCCCACATCGAAAACCTGACCCTGACCGGCGTGGCGGCCATCAACGGCACCGGCAATGCGTCGAACAACGTTCTGGTGGGCAACCTGGCCGCGAACGTGCTCGATGGTGGCCTGGGCGCCGACACGATGCAGGGCGGCCCCGGCAACGATACCTATCTGGTCGACAACGTCGGCGATCAGGTGGTCGAGTCCTGGAGCGAGGGTACCGACTTCGTTCTGTCGACTGTGAGCTACACCCTTGGCGGAACGCTGGAAAACCTGACCCTGACCGGCAACGTCGCGATCAATGGTACCGGCAACGATGCGGCGAACGTCCTCGTCGGCAACAGCGCGGCGAACACGCTGACGGCTGGACTGGGGAACGACACCCTCGACGGCGGGGCGGGCGCCGATACCTTGGTGGGTGGCACGGATAACGACCTTTATGTGGTGGACGACGTCAGCGACGTGATCGTGGAGGGGCTGTTCGCAGGGAACGATTCCGTGCTTTCCGGCGCGTCCTATGCGCTGAGCGCGAATCTGGAGACCCTGACGCTGACCGGAACGGGCGCGATCGACGGCACGGGCAATGCCCTGAACAACGTGCTCGTCGGCAATGCGTCGGCGAACGTGCTCAATGGCGGCGACGGGGTCGACACGATGAGCGGCGGACTGGGCGACGATACCTACGTCGTCGATATGGCCGGCGACGTGGTGGTCGAATACGCGGAGGAAGGCATCGATACGGTGCAGTCCAGCCTGAACTACACGCTCGGCGCGCATGTCGAGAATCTGCATTTCACCGGTTCGGGCGGTCTGACCGGTACCGGCAACGCCCTGGATAACACGCTGACCGGCAACACGGGCGGCAATCAGCTCGAGGGTGCCGCCGGCAACGACACCTTGTACGGCGGCGACGGCAACGATGCTCTCTTTGGCGAAAGCGGGGCCGACGTGTTGATCGGCGAACAGGGCGACGATTATCTGCAGGGCGACGCCGGCAACGATGTCATGGCAGGGGGGCCCGGCAACGACTCCTATATTGTCGAGGATGCCGGCGACGTGGTGGTCGAGCAAGCCGGCGAGGGCCTCGATGTGGTGAGCGCATCGGTGAGCTATACGCTCGGCGCCAACGTCGAAACCCTGTATCTGAATGGCCCCAGCGCCATTGACGGTACGGGGAATGCGGAGGCCAACACCCTGTACGGCAATGCTGGCAACAACCGCCTGGACGGCGGCGCCGGCGCGGATACGATGCAGGGCGGCGGGGGCGCCGACACTTACGTCGTCGACAATGTCGGCGATCTCGTCGACGGCGGAGGATTCGGCGATGGCGATACGGTCGAGGCCACCATCGACTGGACGCTCGCCATCGATCAGGAGAATCTCCGCCTGCTCGGCTCGTCCGCCCTCAACGGAACCGGCAGCTCGCAGGACAATCTCCTGGTCGGCAATAACGCGGACAATCGTCTGGACGGCGGTGGCGGCACGGACACGCTGCAGGGCGGTACGGGCAACGACACCTATGTCGTCGACCACAGCGGCGACCAGATTGTCGAGCAAGCGAATGAAGGCACCGATACCGTCGAATCGATCGTCAGCTGGACACTATCGGAGCAAGTCGAAAACCTTCGCCTGACCGGCAATGCAATCATCAACGCAACGGGCAACGCGCTGGACAACGATTTGAGAGGTAACAGTTCCAGCAATATCCTCGATGGCGGTGACGGTCATGATCAGCTCGACGGCGGTGTCGGCAACGACACGTATCTGTTCGGCTTCGGTGACGGACAGGACGTGATCAGCGAAGCGTTCGACACGACGCCGGGAAAATACAATGTCTTGCGCTTCAAACCCGGCGTGACTACCGCCCACGTTTCGCTGGCGCGTGTCGGCGACGATCTGGAGGCCCGCCTCGGAGTCGGTCAGGAGAAGGTGACCATCCGGAATTACCTCCTCGGCGACGATCCGGGAAACGGATCGAATCCGATCCAGGAGATCTGGTTCGATGATTCGACCGTCTGGGACTTCCAGACGATCCATGACCTTCTCTACCCAAGCAATACGGCGCCGGTACTGAATGTCGCCCTCGCCGACCAGAGTATCGCCGAGGGGGCGACGATCGACTTCGCTGTGCCGGCTGATGCCTTCGTCGATTTCGACGCAGGCGATTCGCTGACGTATTCGGCGACCCTGGCCGATGGGAGTGCCCTGCCGGCATGGTTGTCCTTCAATCCAGCCACCCGTACCTTCACGGGGACGGCATCGACCGCTACCCTCGGTACGACGGGGGTCCGGGTGTCCGTGACCGACCGGGCGGGGCTCACCGCGAGCGACGATTTCAACCTGTCGGTAGTGATCCAGAACCAGACGCTGACCGGGACCGCCGGTCCCGATACCTTGATCGGCCTGTCCGGCGACGACACGCTGTTGGGTGCCGGCGGCAATGATCAGCTCATCGGCAATGCGGGGAACGACAGGCTCGATGGCGGTACCGGTACCGACACGATGCAGGGCGGCGCCGGCAACGACACCTATGTGGTCGATGACGCCGGCGACGTCGCGATCGAAAACGCCGGCGAGGGAAGCGATGATACGGTCCAGTCCTCCGTGACCCATGCGCTGGGGGCCAATCTGGAAAGGCTGATCCTGACAGGTACGTCGGCCATCAACGGGACCGGGAATGCGCTTGGCAACGTGCTGACGGGCAATGCTGGTGCGAATACGCTGGAGGGCGGTGCAGGGGCCGATACGATGTCAGGCGGCGCCGGCAACGACACCTATGTGGTCGATGATGCGGGCGACAGCGTGATTGAAAATGCCGGCGAAGGTAGCGACACTGTCCAGTCGAGCGTCACCTACATCCTCAGCACCACTGTCGAGAATCTCACGCTGACTGGCATGACCGCGCTCAACGGCACGGGTAATACGCTGGCGAATGTGCTCGTGGGCAATAGTGGCGCCAACGTCCTTTCGGGCGGTACCGGGGCCGATACGATGCAGGGCGGCGACGGCGACGATACCTATGTGGTCGACAGTGCCGGCGATATCGTGACCGAGAATGCCGCCGAAGGCACGGATCTGGTTCAGTCCTCGATTGCGTACACGCTGGGGTCGAATCTCGAAAACCTGACGCTGACAGGCGCCGGTGCGATCAACGGCACCGGCAACACGCTGAACAACATGCTCACCGGCAACAGCGGCGCGAACACGCTGGATGGCGGTAGCGGTGCCGACACGATGGCTGGCGGCACCGGTAACGACCTCTACGTGGTCGATAACGCCGGTGACGTCGTCACGGAAAACACCAGCGGAGGGACTGATACCGTTCAATCGGGGGTCGCCCACACCCTCGGCGCCAACGTCGAAAACCTCACGCTGACTGGCACCACGGCCATCAACGGGGCGGGCAATACCCTGGCGAACACCCTGACCGGGAACAGTGCCGACAACCTCCTCGATGGCGGCAGTGGTGCCGATACCCTGGTCGGCGGAGCCGGCAATGATACCTACGTCGTCGACAATACCAGCGACGTCGTGACCGAAACGGCAAGCGCGGGAACCGACACCCTCCAGTCGAGCGTGACCTATACCTTGTCGGCGAACGTCGAGAACCTGACGCTGACGGGTACCGGTACGATCAACGGGACCGGCAACACGCTGAACAACGTGCTTACCGGTAACGCCGGCGCGAACACGCTGAATGGCGGGACCGGTGCCGACACGATGGCCGGCGGCGCCGGCAACGACCTCTACGTGGTCGATCACGCTGGCGACGTCGTCACGGAAAATGCCGGCGAAGGAACCGACACCGTCCAGGCGGGAATGACCTACACCCTCGGCAGCAACGTCGAAAAACTCACGCTGACCGGTACCACGGCCATCAACGGGACCGGCAACGACCTGGCGAACACGCTCACCGGAAACTCGGGCGACAACATCCTCAACGGCGGTGCCGGCAACGACACGCTTGTCGGCGGTGCCGGCAACGACACCTACCAGGTCAGCACTGGCGACACCGTGACCGAAGGGTCCAGTGCCGGAACCGACACGGTCATCTCCGACGTCACCTGGACGCTCGGCAGCAACCTCGAGAACCTCACGCTATCGGGCAGCGCGGCCATCAACGGCACGGGCAACCCCCTGGATAACCTCCTCATCGGCAACAGTGCTCATAACACGCTTTCCGGTGGTAGTGGCGCCGACACGATGCAAGGCGGTGCCGGGGATGACAGCTACGTGGTCGACAACACTGCGGATGTGGTGACCGAGGCTGGCGGTGCAGGCACCGATCTCGTGCAGTCGAGCGTCACCCATACCTTGTCCGCCAACGTCGAGAACCTGACCCTGACCGGCAGCAACTCCATCAACGGCACTGGCAACGAGCTCAACAACGTGCTAACCGGCAACAGCGTGGCCAACAGTCTCACGGGCGGCACCGGCAATGACTCGCTGAACGGTGGCGCCGGGGCCGACACCCTGCTGGGCGGTCTGGGCGACGACGCCTACACCGTCGACAACAGCGCCGATGTCGTGACGGAAAACGCCGGCGAAGGCATCGATCTCGTCAACAGCAGCCTCACGCTGACGCTGGCCGCCAACGTCGAGGCGCTGGCGCTCTCCGGATCTTCCGCCCTGAACGGCACCGGCAACGCTCTCGACAACCTCCTCAGAGGCAATACCGGCGCCAACACGCTGAACGGCAGCACCGGCAACGACCTCCTCGAAGGCGGCGACGGCAACGATACCCTCACCGACACCGCCGGCGTGGCCCTCTTCAACGGCGGCACCGGCACCGACACCCTCACCGGCGGCGCCGCGGCCGAGCTCTACCTCGGCGGCCTCGGCAACGACACGTACACGACGGCCGGGGATAACGACATTCTCCTCTTCAACAAGGGGGACGGGCAGGACACCTTCGCCGCCGGAGGAACGGGCAGCGATACCCTCTCGCTCGGCGGCGGCATCGACTACGCCGACCTCAGCTTCAGCAAATCGAGCAATGACCTCGTCCTGAAGACCGGCGGTACCGACCAGATCACCTTCAAGAACTGGTACGCCACCACGCCCTCGAAGCCCGTACTCAACCTGCAGATGATCGCCGAAGCCATGGCCGGATTCACACAGGGCGGCAGCGATCCGCTCAAGGATCAGAAGGTGGAGAACTTCAACTTCTCGGGCCTGGTCGACGCCTTCGATGCCGCCCGCGTGGCCAACCCCGGCCTCACCAGCTGGGCGTTGACCAATGCGCTCGCCAATTTCCATCTGGCCGGCTCGGACACGGCCGCGATGGGCGGCGATCTGGCCTACCAGTACGGGAAAAACGGCACGCTGGCCGGCATCGGCCTGACTTCCGCCCAGCAGGTGATCGGCGACGCCGGCTTCGGTACGCAGGCGCAGGCCCTGCGGCCGCTGGCGACCATTCAGGAAGGAGCGCTGCGTTTGTCGTGACGTATAACCATCCATCATTCCCGCGAATGCCGGAATCCAGCAACGGCGCATCCAGCATGTGCTGTGGAAATTTGTCTGGACCCCGGCGTTTGCCGGAGTGACGGCTTGTTCCCTGTTCGGATGCCTTCCCCGTGACCATGAAACTCCCTTTCAAACTCCCAACGCTGCCCGCACCGGCAACGCCGGATTATCACGACTTCTCCCCACCCCTCCTGCGCCTGCAGGACGCGCCACCCAACCCGCTCGGCCGCACTGTGCTGCGCGTGCAGGCCGGCATGCTCGGTCTCTTGATCCTCTGGGCCCTGATCGGCAAGCTCGACATCGTGGCCGTGGCCGAGGGCAAGCTCGTACCGCAGAGCTACCTCAAGATCGTGCAGCCGGCCGAGGCTGGCATCGTGAAGGAAATCCTCGTGCGCGAAGGCGAGACGGTGAAGGCCGGCCAGGTGCTGATGCGCATGGATACCCTCATCACCGAAGCCGATGCGCAGACTATCGAAGCCGACTGGCAACGGAAGCGCCTCTCCCTGCGCCGCATCGACGCTGAACTCGCCGGCAAACCCTTCCTCGCCGACGCCGACGATCCCCCCGCGCTCGCCCGCGAGATCGACGCCCAGTCCCGCGCTAACCGCAACGCCATCGAGGCGGCGCTGGCCGAAGAGCGCAGCCGGCTCTTGAAGGCCAGAGCCGAACTCGCCTCCGCCCAGCAGGTACAGACCAAGCTCGCCGAAGTCCTGCCGCACTACCGCGAGCAGGACAGGGCCTACGACAAGCTGGTCAAGGACGGCTTTTCCGGCGGGCTGATGGCCAGCGACAAGAAGCGCGAGCGCATCGAGAAGGAACAGGAACTCAAGACCCAGGCCCACCTGATCGACTCGGCCAGGGCCGGCATCGCCCAGTCCGAGAAAAAGCTCGCCCAGCTCGACTCCGACTACCGGCGCAGCCTGCACGCCGAACGCAACGAGGTACAGGCCGCCTTCGACAAGCTTGCGCAGGAGCGCACCAAGCAGGCTCACCGCAAGGAATTGCTCGAACTCAAGGCCAGCCAGGACAGCGTGGTCAAGGATCTCGCGACGCACACCACCGGCACCGTCGTGCAACCGGGTACCGTGCTGCTGACGCTGGTGCCGAAAGAGGAGACACTGCGCGCCGAGGTCTGGGTAAGCAATGAGGACATCGGCTTCGTGCGCCAGGGGCAACCAGTCAAGCTCAAGTTCGCTGCCTTCCCGTTCCAGAAGTACGGGATGGTCGAGGGGACGGTCGAACACGTCAGCGCCGATGCGGCGGATGGCGGCATGGGTCACAGCGCAGGCGGCAACGCGCCGAACGACAAGGGTCGGAAGAACCCGCAGCCGCTGGTCTACAAGGCCCTGGTGAGGCTGAAGGCCATGAAACTGGAGATGGACGGCGCCCGCTTCGCGCTCGGCGCCGGCATGCAGACAAACGCGGAGATCATGCTGGGGACGCGCACCGTGGCCGAATACCTCCTCTCACCGGTGCAGAAGGCGTGGCATGAGGCGGGGCGGGAGCGGTAGAACGGCATGCTGCACGGCTGGATGGATTCATCGGCCAGCTTCCAGTTCACCATCGACGCGCTCAGACACGCGTGGGACGTGCTGGCACCCGACTGGCGGGGCTACGGGCAAAGCTTGATCGTTCCACGCCGAACCGCCAAAGCCGTCGCCGACCGTGTACGTGAAGCTGATGGTGCCGGTGAAACCGGTCGTCGGGGTGAAGTTGAAGTGACCGTCGGCGAAAGGCGTCAGGGCGCCCTGCAGGCCGGTGATATTGACCAGGGTGACGTTCTCATCGGCTTGCGTCGAGGTGGAGCCAGAGCTGTGCGTCGAATGGCAGCAGTTGCTTGCCGGCATTCAGTTCCGGCGCCATTTCCTGCGCTCTGCCGACGAGGACCTTCTCGACCGAAATTCCGACTGGGGTGTAAGGCGTGCCGGCGAAAGGTGCCGCGATGCGTGCCAGGAAGGTCGGCCCGGACAGCGTCGACGATACCCACTGGTTCGGCCCACCCGAGCGTGCCTTGCCTCGGCGGGCATCCCATTGCGGATCGCGCAGTGCCGCCTCGGCAAGGTGGCGGGAGATCCAGGGGAAGGTAAGCGCTCGCCCGAGATACAGACCGCGAAGCGGGGGTGCGCTCGCCGACCGCGTCGACAACCAGTTGCTGATCACTTCCCGATAGCTCGACTCGGCCACTTCGCAGTGCATGAAGGCGTCCGTGTGTGGACGGAATGACGCGGTCATTGCCCCGGGTCCTTCCTCGATATGTGGCGTGCAAGCCGCCGCCACGGAAGGGAGAGCGAGCAGCGCGGCCGTCATGATCCGTCGAGCCAGCCTCGATCGGCGCGCGAACCCTCGACTGCACTGACACCCGGAACCTGGCGAGTGGTCAAACAGTCCGTTGCCAGCCCGTTGCACAAGGAAGGATGCGTTGCGGCCAGGAGAATCGTTGTTCATCGTTTCAGAGCCCAAGAACAGCCTATCTGTTGCCAAAACCAAGCCAGAATCTGGGAGCCATTTCGAGGCCGATGACGCCCCCTCCGGATAATCCCCAGCGGTTTGCGCGCACTCCCTACTGATGCATGCGCATCAAGGTACTCTTGCCGAACAGGCTCTCCACAAGGTCCACCGCCAGCTCTGCGGTCATGTTCCGCCGGTCGAGCGCCGGGTTGAGTTCGGCGATGTCGAGCGAGCACAGCCGTCCGGTATCCGCGACCATTTCCATGCAGAGTTGTGCCTCGCGATAGGTCGGACCACCACGCACCGTGGTCCCCACCCCCGGCGCGATTTCCGGATCGAGGAAATCGACATCGAGGCTAACGTGCAGGTGTGTTTCCGAACAGATGCCGGCCAATGCCTGCTCCATGGTTCTGCGCATGCCGACTTCGTCGACATAGCGCATGTCGAACACTTCGATGCCGATTTCGGCCAGGAAGCACTTTTCCCCTGCATCGACACTGCGAATGCCGATCAGGCGAATTTCCTGCGGCGAAATGGCGGGTACATGGCCGCCAATTTCGGTCAATCGGGACGGACCGTACCCGCACAGGCAAGCCACCGGCATGCCATGAATATTGCCACTCGGCGTCATCGTGGCGGTATTGAAATCGGCGTGTGCATCGAACCATAACACGCGCAGCTTCTTTCCAGTCTCGCGGCAACGACGCGCCACGGCACTGATCGAACCGATGGCAAGGCAGTGATCGCCGCCGAGAATGATCGGCAGGCTCTCGCCTCTCAGTTCGACATACACCGCATCGTGCAGGCTACGGTTCCACGCCACGACCTCGGACATGTGGCGGAAACCATCGACCGCTGGCAGGTCGGGATTGGTCGGCCCAGGCAGGTTTCCGCAGTCCTTGACCGCCAAACCAAACTGGCCAATCGCCTTGACGATACCCGCGATACGCAGCGCCTCCGGCCCCATGCTGGCCCCGCGCGTTCCAGCACCGACGTCGGTTGGAACGCCGATGATGCTCACCGGCAGCGCAGTCATTGCAATCCTCGAACGGTTGTCGTCTCTGAATCAGGCGGCCAACGCCATGGTGGCCGGCACCGGGCCTTGTTCGCCACAGTGATCGGCGAGTAAGCTGATCCGCCGATCACGGCCCTGACGAGGTTTCTTCCACGGCATTCGCCTCATTCGCCTACTTGAGGTTGCCCGACAGGAACTGCTGCAGACGTTCGCTGTTCGGCCTGGTCAGCACTTCCCTGGGGTTTCCTCTTTCTTCAACACGCCCCTGATGGACAAAGATGACGTGATTGGAAACTTCGCGTGCAAAACCCATTTCGTGGGTGACGACCAGCATGGTGCGGCCCTCTTCGGCAATCGAGCGCATCACCTTGAGGACCTCGCCAACCAGTTCCGGATCAAGCGCCGAGGTTGGCTCGTCGAACAACAGTGCTTCGGGTTCCATCGCCAGTGCACGCGCAATCGCGACGCGTTGTTGTTGGCCGCCCGACAGGTGCGCCGGGTAAGTGTCACGGAATTTCCAGACACCGACGCGCTCGAGATAGCGCTCGGCACGTTCCATGGCGTCCTTCTTCGACAGGCCCAGCACGTGGATTGGCGCTTCGATGACGTTCTGCAGCACTGTCATGTGGCCCCAGAGATTGAAGTGCTGGAAGACCATCGACAGACGCGTGCGGATCTTCTGCAATTGCCTCGGGTCGGCAACCTTGAGTGCATCCTTGCTGCCGGAAAGCATTTTGATCTCTTCGCCAGCAACGATGATTTTCCCGGAAGTCGGTTGCTCGAGAAAGTTGATGCAGCGCAACCAGGTACTCTTGCCCGACCCGGACGAGCCGATGATGCTGATGACGTCGCCCGAGTGGGCGGTCAGCGAAACGCCTTTCAAGACTTCGTTGTCACCGTATTGCTTGTGCAGGTCCTCGACGCGGAGGAGTTCGTTGTTGGCCTTAGCAGTCATGGCAGCCTTTCCAATCAGTCTTGCTTGGCGCTGGCGCTACGCGGTTGCAAGTGGGCGAGCCAACGGCTTTCGGCGAAGCGGAACAATCCGACCAGAACAAAGGTGACGGCCAGGTAGAGCAGTCCGGCAAAGATGAAGGCTTCGAAAGGCGCGTAATGGCGCGAGTAGACATTGCGTGCCGCACCGGTCAGATCGACCAGTGTCACCGCGCTGGCAATCGCCGAGCCTTGCAGCATCAGAATCACTTCGTTGCTCAACGGCGGAATCGCCCGGCGCAAGGCCGATGGCAGCACGATTCTGCACAGCGCAGTGTAGCGCGTCATGCCCATCGCCTCGGCGGCTTCGACCTCGCCATGTGGAACGTTGCGGATTGCGCCGGCAAACATTTCGAGTTGATACGCGCAGGTGTTGAGGCTGAAGGCCAGCATTGTGCAGAAATAGGCGTTGCGGAACAGTAACCAGAAAGAATTGCCGGCTTCCCACTGCTGCTGCATCCATTCGCTCTGGCCAACTCCGTAGTAAATCAGCAATAGCTGCACCAGCATCGGGGTGCCGCGAAAAAAGTAGGTATAGGCGCTGATCGGCCGACTGACCCAGGGGTTTCTTGACACTCGGGCAACCGACAGCGGAATGGCAAGAGCGAAGCCGACCGCCAACGAGAAGACGGTCAGTTGCACGGTCATCCACAGGCCACGCCAGAACTCGGGCAAGCTGCTGCTGATAACGTTCGGGTCAAACCATTCCATGATCGTCTCCTCAAACGTTGGCTTCGCGGACACCGACGTCGTAGCGGCACTGCAGGCGTTGTAGAACCTGGTTCGAGACAGCAGTCATCGCCAGATAGAGTACGCAAACGGCCAGATAGAAAGTGAAAGGCTGATGGGTCGACCGTCCGGCCTGATCGGCCAGCCAGGTCATGTCGGCCAGGCCGATCATGGACACGATGGCGGTGCTTTTCAGCAGGACCAGCCAGTTGTTGCCAATGCCTGGCAGGGCATAACGCAGCATTTGCGGAAAAAGGATGTGCCAGAAAACCTGCCAGCCGCTCATGCCGTAGGCTCGGCCCGCTTCCATCTGGCCGGCCGGCACCGCTTGAAAGGCGCCACGAAAGGTTTCGGTGAAGTAGGCGCCGAAAATGAATCCAATCGTCAGAACGCCAGCGGCAAAGGCGTCGAGTTCGATCATCTCCCTTTCCAGATGGTCGCTGATGACATTGAGAATCACCTGGCCGCCGTAAAAAAACAAGAGCATCATCACCAGGTCGGGGACGCCACGAAAGACAGTGGTATACAACGCGGTCCACCAGCGTAGTGGAGCGATGCGTGACAACTTGCAGGCGGCACCAACCAGGCCCATGCTGACGGCAAGAACCAGCGAAAGGAGGGCAACCTGGAGAGTGATCCAGGCGCCGGCCAGCAGGCTGGGGGAGTATTCGATCAGGGCGTCCATGGCTGATTTGCGCCTCGCGTTGTACCTTGGAAACAACCGGGGAAAAAACAGGAACGCCGGCCGCGCCGGCAGCCGACGTTCCACAGCAGAACCTCAATCGCCGTAGATATCCATCGTGAAGTATTTCTTGCGGATCTCTTCGTACTTGCCATTGGCACGCACGGCGGCCAGTGCCTTGTTGAGTTGCGCCTTGAGGTCCTGATCCTTCTTGCGCACGGCAATGCCGATTCCTTCACCGATCACGGCGCGCTCCTCGGCATTCTTGCCGTAAAGCTGCTCACCGAGAACGCCATAACCGGCGCCTTCAGGCTTGGTCAGGAAGCCGCCATAAGCTTCCCAGTAATCGGCAAAGGTGGCATCGACACGGCCTGATTTGAGATCCAGATAGGCCTCATCCTGCTTGCCATAGCGAACAATTTCGACCCCCTTGCCATCCCAGTATTTGGTGGCAAAGTTGTCGGCAACAGTGCCGCGCTGAACTGCGACCTTCTTGCCTTTCAAGCTGGCTAGTTCCGGTCTCAAGGGCAATCCCGTCTTGGCAATCAGGACCACCGGCGAAGCGTAGTACTTGTTAGTGAAATCCACCTTCGCTTTGCGTTCTTCGGTAATCGACATCGAAGCGACGATGGCGTCGAACTTGCGTGCCATCAGTGCCGGGATCATACCGTCCCATTCCTGTTTCACCCAGGTGCATTTCGCCTTCATCTCGGCGCACAGCGCATTGCCGATATCGATGTCGAACCCCTTCAACGCGCCATTGGCACCTATTTCATTGAACGGGGGGTAAGCGCCTTCCGACGCCATGCGAATATCCGTCCAGTCCTTTGCCGAGACGCTGGCCGTCGAAAGTACCAGAAGGGCCGACAACAACAGCATTTTTTTCATTTGAAACTCCTCCTTTAGGATGATCGATTGCTCAAAGACCGTAAACCATGCACCGGGTCGCGTTCAGCTTTTTCCTTGCGCCGCAGGAAACCATTGCAGGTCTCCGCTTGGATGCGAAGTGAATGATGACAAGAAAGACGGGCCTGTACAACGGATTTATGCTTCCCCGGAGCAACACACCTCATCGTCGTCGACAATTGAGATGACTGGGGAGAGGTCATGAGCAGGAGAACAGATGACCGAGGATCACTTGGAACAGCAAAACGCACGCTGGAGATTGGTATCGGGCGGGCATTTTCGAAGAGCGCTTTCGTCGACATTCTCGCCAATCGGCTAATACCCAACAAAAAGGCCGCTCCAAAGAGCGGCCCAAGTGATTGCTTCGATTGGTCGGGGCGCCGGGATTCGAACTCGGGACCCCTTGCACCCCATGCAAGTGCGCTACCAGGCTGCGCCACGCCCCGACAGGCTTCGGATTATAACCGAAAATGCGCCGCTACTCGCATGTGCGCAGCAATTCTGCAATGTCCAATAGCTCCGCGCGCAGCACCTCAGGTGCCAGGAGAGATGAACTGGCATCGGAGCCGGTCCCGGCATCGTCGAGACGGTTGCGCGCGCCGCTGATTGTAAAGCCCTGGCTGTAAAGAAGCTCCCGGATCCGACGTACCAACAGAACTTCGTGGTGCTGATAATAGCGGCGATTGCCTCGGCGCTTTACCGGACTGAGTTGCGAGAACTCCTGCTCCCAATAACGCAGGACGTGCGGTTTGACGCCGCACAGTTCGCTGACCTCGCCGATCGTGAAATATCGCTTGGCTGGAATGGCCGGCAAAGGCTCTTGCCCCGGTTCTTTATGACTGACTTCCATCATAAGCGTGCTCCACCTCGGCCTTCAGTTTCTGACTGGCATGAAAAGTCACCACTCTGCGCGCGGTGATCGGGATTTCTTCACCGGTCTTGGGATTGCGGCCTGGCCGCTGGGGCTTGTCGCGCAACTGAAAGTTTCCGAATCCCGAAAGCTTTACGCCATCACCGCGCTCCAAGGCATTCCGGATTTCTTCGAAAAAAGCCTCGACCATGTCCTTGGCCTCACGCTTGTTGAGGCCAACCTTATCGAATAATAGATCGGCAAGTTCTGCCTTGGTAAGCGTCATTCCTCTCCCTTCTCAGATGCGCAGTTGTGCTGCAAATGCTGCTCGCAAATAGGCCATCAGCTGCTGCATGGCGGCCTCGACTTCAGCTTCGAGCAACGTTTTTTGAGTATCTTGCATCATTATGCGGAAGGCAAGGCTTTTCTTGCCGACCTCGATTCCAGGCCCGACATAGACATCGAACAGACGAATATCCCGCACGATTGCCGGGCGATTGGCAGTCAATCCAGCGATCAGTTGCTGAAGTTCCAGCGCCTGATCGACGACCACCGCCATATCCCGTATGACCGGTGGTTGGCGGGAAACCTCGGCATATTGCGGAACACTGGCCATCGTCACGGCATCGAGATCGACTTCAAAAATTACCGGCGGTAGCGGCAATTCATATTTTTGTTGCCATTGCGGATGCAATTCGCCAAGGAAACCAACAGCCCGGCCAGCGACCGTCACCCGCGCGCTCCGGCCAGGGTGCAGCGCAGGGTGCAGTGCTTTCTCGAAGCTGGTGACGATCGGTGTGAACAGCTGTTCCAGGTCGGCTTTGATGTCAAAAAAATCGACGTTGCGCGCCGCACAACCCCACTGCTCCGGAAAGGCCGTGCCATAGGCCAGCGCGGTCAGTTTCCAGGGCTGACGAAAACCGGCGACCGGACCACCTTGCGGATCGCGGAAGAAGCAGCGTCCGGTCTCGAACAGGCGAACACGGCTCTGCCGGCGTTTGAGGTTACTTGCCAGATTGGCCACCAGCCCTCCAAGCAAAGACGAGCGCAGCACGCTCAAGTGGCTGGCGATCGGATTGGCCAGGCGAATGAGCCGATCGTTGCCGGCAAAATCGGCTTCCCAGGCTTCTTCGACGAAGGCGAAGTTGACGACTTCCTGATAGCCACTGTCAGCCAAGCTCTGCCGAATGCGTGCCAAGGGTCTCGCCCGCTCGGTCTGTGGCAACATCGACAGCAAACCCCGCGGTGCTGGCGACGGAATGTTCTCGTAGCCGTGCAGGCGAGCGATCTCCTCGATCAGGTCCTCCTCGATCTCGATGTCGAAGCGATGGGTCGGCGGCGTGACGATGAAATCGTCGCCGTCCCGGGTCAACGGCAGGCCGAGACGGGCAAACAGTTCGGCGATCCGCTCGTTCGTAAACGGCACTCCAAGCACCTTGGCAACCCGCGCCGGTCGCAGGCGAACCGGCTTGCGCGCGGGCAAGGTGGCCAGT
The DNA here is from genome assembly GCF_000584975.1 of Candidatus Accumulibacter cognatus. Lineage (NCBI taxonomy): Bacteria > Pseudomonadati > Pseudomonadota > Betaproteobacteria > Candidatus Accumulibacter > Candidatus Accumulibacter cognatus. Next base: position 18,859 of record NZ_JDST02000007.1, read on the forward strand.
GCTTCACTGACCGGACCAGCCTGTCCACCGCAAATATCGAGGATCAGCCGCGTTGCGCGCTCCAATGCACGCCGAGTACCGCCGAAATCGACGCCACGTTCGAAACGATGTGAGGCGTCCGAAACGAAGCCGTAGCGACGGGCACGGCCGGCGATCGCAGTGGGCGCAAAGAAGGCGGCTTCGAGGAACACCTCGGTGGTTGCCAGCGTAATGCCACTTTCCTCGCCGCCCATGATGCCCCCCATCGCCAACGGGCGCTGGTCGTCGGCAATCAATACGACGTCGGCCTGCATCTGCAGGATCTGCTCGTTGAGCAGCAGGATCGTTTCTGCCGGGCGCGCCATCCTGACGTGAATGGCCCCACTCAGACGGGTATTGTCAAAAGCATGCAGCGGCTGTCCCACTTCGAGCATGACGTAGTTGGTGATATCGACCAAGGCAGAAATCGGGCGAATACCGCTTCGCTCAAGACGACGGCGCATCCAGGCGGGTGTCGCGGCCCTGGCGTCGACCCCGGCGATCACCCGGCCGCAGTAGCGCGGGCAAGCATCCGGGGCGTCCAGTACGAGCGCGCGCGTGCTCGCGATGGTGGCATCAACAGCCGTGACTTCGATAAAGCGGGCCGGCATACCGGTCAGCGCTGCGACCTCGCGAGCAATCCCTTCGAGCGACAGGCAGTCTGCCCGGTTCGGCGTCAGCTTGAGAGTCAGCAGACGATCATCGAGATCAAGATGGCGGCGGATATCCTCACCTATCGGGGCATCGTCGCCCAGCACCAGCAAGCCAGAAGCATCTTCCGAGATGCCCAGTTCCCTGGCCGAACAGAGCATGCCTGACGACTCGACGCCACGCACCTTGGCGACCTTGATCGCGAATCCACCCGGCAATTCGGCACCGGGGAGTGCGCACGGCACCTTGATGCCGGCAGCCGCGTTGGGTGCCCCGCAGACGATCTGCAGCAGCTCGCCGGTACCGACATCGACCCGGCAAACGTTGAGGCGGTCGGCGTCGGGATGCTTATCGACGGCGAGCAGATGGCCCACGACGACCTGGTCGAAGAGCGGTGCGACCGTCTCTTCCTCCTCCACTTCGAGACCGGCCATGGTCAGCAGGTGCGAAAACTCATGACCCGCGCAGGCGGGGTCGACGAAGCTGCGAAGCCAGGATTCGGAGAATTTCATGACCGCTCAAATTAATGTGAAAGTCGCGTCCGCGACTCATGAAAAAGGAAGGTCATACGAACTGCCGCAGGAAGCGCAGGTCGCCATCGAAAAAAAGGCGCAGGTCATTAACCCCATAGCGTAGCATCGTCAGCCGATCAGGGCCCATGCCAAAGGCAAAACCGAGGTATTTCTCGGGGTCGATGTTGACATGCCGCAAGACATTCGGATGGACCATGCCGCAACCGGCAATTTCCAGCCAGCGCCCCTTCAAGGAGCCGCTCATGAAGGCCATGTCGATCTCGGCCGAGGGTTCGGTAAAAGGAAAGAACGAGGGGCGAAAACGCACCTGCAGATCGTCGTTCTCGAAAAAACGGCGCAGGAAATCGCCGATCACGCCCTTCAAGTCGGCAAAGCTGACGTTCTCGCCGATCCACAGCCCTTCGACCTGATGAAACATCGGCGAATGCGTGGCATCGGAATCCACCCGGTACACGCGTCCCGGCGCAATGACCCGAATCTCCGGCATGGTTTCCCGACCGGCATGTCTGGCGACATGCGCCTGCATATAGCGCACCTGGATCGGGCTGGTATGCGTGCGCAGCAGAACGCCCTCGGCTATCCCGCCCGCCTCGTCCTGCAGATAGAAGGTATCGTGCATCGAACGGGCCGGATGATCTGCTGGGGTATTCAGCGCCGTAAAATTCTGGAAGTCGGCCTCGATCTCGGGACCGTCGGCGACTTCGAAACCGATCGAAGCAAAAAGAGCTTCAATACGTTCGAGCGTACGCGTCACCGGATGCAAACCGCCACGAGCCTGTCCGCGACCCGGTAACGTCACATCCAGCGCTTCCTCGGCCAGACGCGCCTGCAGTGCCATCTGCCGAAGCGCTTCGCGACGCGTAGCGAGCGCTGCTTCGACCGCATCCTTGGCGCGATTGATGGCCGCACCGGCAGTCTTGCGCTGGTCCGGCGGAAGTTTGGCCAATCCCTTGAGCAATCCGGTGATCTCGCCACTCTTGCCGAGGTAACTGGCCTTGACTTGCTCAAGCGCATCTGGGTCATCGGTTGCCGCAAAGGCCGCCGACGCTGCATGGACTATTTGATCGAGGTTGTGCATGGTTCACCGAAAAAAAGGAGGCTCGCGCCTCCTTTCTTGACGCCCAAATGGCTTATTGTCCGAGCTGGGCTTTGGCCTGCACGGCCAGAGCAGCAAAAGCCGGCTTGTCGAAAACCGCCAGATCGGCCAGAACCTTGCGGTCGACCTCGATCTGCGCCTTCTTGAGACCATTCATGAATGTGCTGTACTTCATGCCGAGTTCCCGGGCCGCCGCATTGATACGGGCAATCCAGAGGCTGCGGAACTGACGCTTCCTTTGCCGACGGTCGCGGTAAGCATACTGCCCGGCCTTCATGACCGCCTGTTTGGCAACACGATAGACGTTCTTGCGACGACCGCGGTAACCCTTGGCCAGATCGAGAATTTTCTTGTGGCGCGCGTGCGCCGTTACACCACGTTTGACGCGAGGCATCTTCTATCTCCTCAAGCGTAAGGCAGCATGGCACGAACCATGGCCTTGTCAGAATGGTGCACCTCGGTCACGCCGCGTAACTGGCGCTTGGTTTTGCTGTCCTTCTTGGTCAGGATGTGTCGCTTGTACGCATGCGAACGCTTGATGCGGCCGCTGGCACTGATCGTGAAGCGCTTTTTCGCTCCACTCTTGGTCTTCATCTTGGGCATTGAATGCTCCTGTTTATAGACATGCTGGCGGGTGTCCCCCGGCGGGGGCACTTTCGACCTGGCAGCACTTGTGTTTCACCGTTTCTCTACAAACGGTTGAATCGGTGGCTACTTTCTACTTTCTCTTGCTCGGGGTAAGCACCATGACCATCTGGCGACCTTCCATCTTCGGCATCTGCTCGACCAGTGCAAGCTCCTGCAGATCGGTCTTGATCCGCTCGATCTGCCGCATGCCGATATCCTGGTGCGCCATTTCCCGGCCACGGAAGCGCAAGGTCACCTTGACCTTATCTTCTTCATCAAGGAAGCGAATCATGTTGCGCAGCTTGATCTGGTAGTCATTCTCGTCGGTACCGGGACGAAACTTGACTTCCTTCACCTGTACCTGCTTCTGCTTGAGTTTCTGCTCATGCTGACGCTTTTGTTCCTGATACTTGAACTTGCCGAAATCGACAATGCGACATACCGGCGGCTGAGCCATCGGGGCAATTTCGACCAGGTCCACTCCCGCTTCCTCGGCAAGCGCCAATGCCGCCCTGACGCTCATGACTCCCAATTGCTCGCCGCCTACTCCGACGAGACGGACTTCCGGTGCGTTGATCTCTTCGTTAACGCGTTGCGCCTTTTGCAGTGCGATGGGTCCACTCCTTGTTTCGACAAAAGTTAAGCCATGCCACTTCGCGCTGCAACTTCGTGAAGAAGTTGCCTGGCCAGAGCCTCGATCGACATCTGCCCGAGATCCCGACCGCCGCGTGTCCGCACGGCCACTAGATTGGCTGCCACTTCCTTGTCGCCGACGACGATTTGATAGGGCAACTTGTTCAAGCTATGTTCTCGTATTTTATAGGTAATTTTTTCGTTGCGCAAATCACACTCGACGCGCAGACCAGCCTGACGTAGTGTTTTTGCAACATGCGCAGCGTAATCGGCCTGTTTTTCCGAGATATTCAGAACCACGACCTGTACCGGCGAGAGCCACAAAGGCAGGGCGCCCATGCAGTTCTCGATGAGCATCCCGATAAAACGCTCCAGCGAACCCAGAATAGCGCGATGCAGCATCACCGGCGTGTGGCGTGAGTTGTCGTCACCGACGAATTCCGCGTCCAGTCGCTGCGGCATCGAGAAGTCGACCTGCATGGTGCCGCACTGCCAGGATCTCCCAATGGCGTCCTTGATGTGAAATTCGATCTTCGGGCCGTAAAAAGCCCCCTCACCAGGCAATTCCTCCCACGCCAGACCGGATGCCCGCAATGCAGCGCGCAAGGCAAGTTCGGCCTTGTCCCATACCGCGTCCGAGCCGACGCGCTTTTCCGGGCGCAATGCCAGCTTGACCGTCACCTCGTGAAAACCGAAATCGGCATACACTTTTCGCACCAGATCATTGAAAACGGTGACTTCGTCCTGGATTTGATCTTCGGTGCAAAAAATATGACCATCGTCCTGGGTAAAGCCGCGCACGCGCATGATGCCGTGCAGCGCACCCGAAGGCTCGTTGCGATGACAAGAACCAAATTCACCATAACGCAGGGGCAGATCGCGATAACTGCGCAGCCCGGTATTGAAGATCTGGATGTGCCCTGGACAATTCATCGGCTTGATTGCGTACTCGCGCTTTTCCGACTCGGTGGAGAACATGTGATCCTTGAAGTTCTCCCAGTGCCCGGATTTTTCCCACAGGGTGCGGTCGAGAATCTGCGGGCACTTCACTTCCTGATAGCCATTGTCCCGATAAACGCCACGCATGTACTGTTCGACTTCCTGCCAGATCGTCCACCCCTTTGGATGCCAGAACACCATTCCCGGTGCTTCGTCCTGAAGATGAAACAGGTCGAGTTGTCGACCGAGTTTGCGATGGTCGCGTTTCTCGGCCTCCTCGAGCATGTGCAGGTAGGCCTCCTGATCTTCCTTTTTGGCCCAGGCCGTTCCGTAGATCCGCTGCAGTTGCTCGTTGCGATGATCACCGCGCCAGTAGGCGCCGGCCAGCTTCATCAGCTTGAACACCTTCAATCTGCCGGTCGAAGGGACGTGCGGGCCGCGGCAGAGGTCGACAAACTCACCCTCGCGATAGAGCGAGACTTCCTGACCGGGCGGAATGGCATCGATCAGTTCCGCCTTGTAGTGCTCGCCGATCGACTGGAAGAAAGCGATGGCGTCGTCGCGCTGCCAGACCTCGCGCTGCACCGGCAGATCACGCCTGGCGAGTTCTGCCATGCGCTTCTCGATTGCCGCCAGGTCGTCAAGCGTGAACGGACGCTCGTAGGCGAAGTCGTAGTAGAAACCGTCTTCGATGACCGGACCGATCGTCACCTGCGCCGCCGGAAAGAGTTCCTTGACCGCGTAAGCCATCAGGTGCGCCGTCGAGTGACGGATGATCTCCAGGCCCTCGGGATCCTTCTCGGTGATGATGCCAAGCTGCACGTCAGAGGTGATCTGGAATGAGGTGTCGACCAGGCGACCATCGACCTTGCCCGCCAGGGCGGCGCGCGCCAGCCCGGCACCGATGCTCTGCGCCACCTCGGCAACCGTGACAGACTCTGCGAACTCCCTTTGTGAACCGTCAGGCAGTGTGACAACCGGCATATGATAACCTCAGCAAGAAATGAAAAAGCCAGAGACCCGGCCTGGCGTGCGTGTCTTCGACCGGCAAGGCCGGCTTGTCCGGCCAATCCTGCCAGCATGTCGCAAATGCTGGCCAGACAATCGATGCAGGCATCAGGACGGCCGGCGCTGCCGCAAGCCACAACGGCCCCGCCCGCGAGCGCAGCAGTCTAACATACCCCAAAGGTGCCTGCCAAAGGAGCGAACCGACTGCAACAGGCAGAGTCCCCGCCGACCGCGAGCGCCTAAGGGTCATGAGGAGCGTCGTGCCTGACCAGTTCGATGCAGAAATCGTTCTCATAGGGAGGCACGTGCACTTCGATGATCGAGCCTGGGGCCACCTGCAGCCGCACTCCAGTGACATCGGCATGGACCGGCAGCAGGCTCACCCCACGGTCGACCAGGACCATGCTGCGGATCTCGGCCGCGCCTCGCAGCGCCAGGAATTGCGCCACCCGCAGCAGCGAATGGCCGCGGTACAGCACGTCGTCCACCACCACCACGGTTTTTCCCGAAAGGTCCACAGCGGTCTCGGCAGGATTTTCCCTGAGCAGGGTTTGCGGGTAGAGCAGCGTGAGATCATCACCGTAACGCTTCACCTCCAGTTGCAGTCGTTGGGCAGGCGGGACTCCCAGCCGCAGCAGCCGTTCGGCCAGCAAACTGGCAAGTGGCACACCACGCCGGAGGATACCGATCAGGACCACGTCGCTGCGTCCATCGAGCAAGCCCAGCAGTCGACCGGCCATACCATCGAGCACGTTCGCCAGTTGCTGCTGGTCGTAAAGACAGGTGCGATCGTTCACCCTGATTGCCTGCGCTCAGGACTGCCTGCTGGCGGAGCGGTCTGCGGCCAGCGCGAGCGAGTGCAAGGCCTGCGAAACCGTTACCGGATACGCCTGCGCCGGATCCAGACTACGCAAGGGCGCGGGCAAACGGGCGAGACCGTCGCACACGCGCGCGCGGATGTCCGCAAGAGCAGGCGATTGCTTGACTCTCCGCCCATGACGCATGGCCGGGATCAGCAGATCGTCCTGCTCGTGGCTGTCGCTGGCGACCGTCAGCAGGTCTCCAATCATCCTGCCATCCGCGCCGTACGCTCGCCGGACCTGTTTGCGCCCGGGCCAAGTGGCCTTGCCTTCCGAGCGTTTGCGACGCGGCGAACCGGCATATTCCTGCAGCTTGTAGGCGCAATCGAGATAGGGTTGGTCGGCGGAGGTATTCATGCGCGTTCCGACTCCAAAGCCGTCGATCGGCGCACCACTTTGCAAGAGATCGCGAATCCGGTATTCATCGAGATTGCCGCTGGCGAAAATTCGCACATCCGACAGCCCACCAGCATCGAGGATCGCGCGCACACGTCTTGCGTGCTCACCCAGATCACCGCTGTCGAGACGCACGGCCTGGATGCTCGGAACGGCCAGTTTTGGCATCAGCGCAACCAGCTTGCGTGCCGCCTCTTCCGTATCATAGGTGTCGATCAAGAGCGTCGTGCCGCCGGGCTGCGAACGGGCAAAATTTTCGAAGGCCTGCGTTTCGCTGGCATTCGCCTGGATATACGAATGCGCCATCGTCCCGAAGAGCGGAATTCCCCAGCGCATGCCGGCAAGCACCGTCGCCGTACCAGTGAAGCCGGCAAGATAACTCGCACGCGCCGAAAGCAGACCGGCCTCGGCGCCATGTGCGCGCCGCAAACCGAAGTCCACCAGCGTCCGGCCCGCGGCGGCGAGCACGCAACGGGCAGCCTTCGCTGCGACCATACTCTGGAACTGAAGCAGGTTGATGATCCGCGTCTCGACCAGTTGCGCCTCGCGCATCGGCGCAATGATGCGCAACAAGGGTTCATCGGGAAATACCAACGTCCCCTCGGGCAAGGCATCAACATCGCCGGTGAAGCACCAATCGGCCAGCGAGTCGACGAAATCGCCCCGGAAACGACCGCAGTGCTGTAGCCACTGCAATTCATCGGCCGCAAAACAAGCCTGCTCAAGATACTCGAGAACTTGCTCGAGTCCTGCGGCAATCAGGAAATTGCGCTTTTCAGGTAGCTTGCGAACAAAGAATTCGAATACCGCCACCTCGTTCATGCCGCGCTCGTAATAGGCCTGCAGCATGGTGAGTTGATACAGATCAGTCAGCAAAACGCTCTCGCGGTTCATGGCTGCCCCTTGTCCAGCCTTGCCATGCCGGGTTCTCGCCGGGTGATCGTCGATCGCGCACGCCAGCGTGTCCGGAAACCAGTCGTCCCTTCCTGGTAATCGATCATGGTCCATCCCTCCCGTCAGCAGTTCAGTTCGGCAGCGGCGCGAACAGTGCAGCAATGTCGTCGCGACCGAACTTGGCATCGACCCCGCGATCTGCCGAGAGAATGCGTTCGGCAAGTTCAGCCTTGCGCTCCTGGAGGGCCAGGATCTTCTCCTCGATGCTGCCGGCGACGATCAGCTTATAGACGAAAACGGGTTTGTCCTGACCCAGACGATGCGCGCGGTCGGTGGCCTGATTTTCCGCCGCGGGATTCCACCAGGGATCGTAGTGGATGACGGTGTCGGCCGCCGTCAGATTCAGCCCGACACCACCAGCGCGCAGGCTGATCAGGAAGATCGGCACTTCGCCGGCCTGGAAACGGCGCACCTGCTCCTCGCGGTCGCGGGTATCGCCGGTGAGAATCCCATAGGCGATGCCAAGCAGCTTCAGCTCCTTTTCTATCAGTGCCAGCATGCTGGTGAACTGCGAGAACAGCAGGATGCGCCGTCCTTCCTCAACCTGTTCCGGCAGCATCGTCATCAACAGATCGAGTTTGGCCCGCTCCTTGATTTTCTGGGCGGCCTTGGCCTTGACCAGACGGGGGTCGCAGCACACCTGGCGCAGCTTCAGCAGGGCATCAAGGATGACGATCTGACTGCGGTTGAAACCCTTGCTGGCGATCTCCTCGCGAACCTTCTCGTCCATCGCGACGCGCACGGTCTCGTAGAGGTCACGCTGGCTGCCGACCAGTTCGACCTTGCGCACGATGATCGTTTTCAATGGCAACTCACGCGCCACATCTTCCTTCTTGCGACGCAGGATGAACGGGCGAACCCGGCGCGCGAGCAGGTTACGGCGCTGGATGTCGCCCTGTTTTTCGATCGGTGTCCGCCAGTACTTGGTAAAGGTCTGGTTGTTGCCAAGAAACCCGGGCAACAGGAAGTCGAACTGACTCCACAGCTCACCCAGATGATTTTCCAGGGGGGTGCCGGTCAGGCACAGGCGGTGCCGGGCGACGATCTTGCGCACCACTTCGGCACCCTGGCTGCGCGCGTTCTTGACCGTCTGTGCCTCGTCGAGAATCAGCAGATGATAGCGGTGCCGTGTCAGTTCTGCTGCATCGCGCCAGAGCAGCGGGTAAGTGGTCAGCACCACGTCGTGCCGCGTGATTTCGGCAAAACGGCTCTTGCGCTCGGGGCCGTGCAGCGACAGGATCGACAGACCCGGTGCGAAACGCGCCGCCTCGTTCTTCCAGTTGAAGATCAGCGAGGTCGGCAGGACGATCAGGGCTGGATGATCGAGCCGTCCGGCTTCCTTTTCGAGCAACAGGTGTGCCAGCGTCTGGGCGGTCTTGCCAAGTCCCATGTCGTCGGCGAGAATGCCCGCTAGATTATGTTCGCGCAGGAACTGCAACCAGGCCAGACCTTCGGTCTGGTAGTGGCGCAGTTCCAGCCCCAATTCGGCGGGCGGATCGATGTGGCCGATGCCCTGCGCGGCCGTCAATTGCTCGGCGAGCGCCAGCACATCACCCTGCCCCTTGAACTGCCAGCGACTGCTGTCGTTGAGTTCCGCCAGTCGCGGCGCGTCAAAGCGCGACAGACGCAGGCTGTTGCCGCCGGGAAAGCCGTCGAAGAGATCGATCAGCGTTGCCGCCAGCGGCTTCAGACGCCAGGCCGGCGCACGCACGCGCAGGCTGCTGCCTGGCGTGACCAGTTCGATCATCTCCTGATCGGCGATTTGCGCTAGTTGACCGGTGTCGAGCCAGCGCGCGTCACGCCGGAACAGGGCGGCAAGCATCGGTGCCAGCGGCAGACGTTCACCTTCGACGATGATGCCCATGTCGAGGTCAAACCAGCCGCCTCCCGATTCGACGAGATCCGCATCCCAGGCCTCGATATCGAGCAGACGATGGCGAAAATCCTCGGCGAACTCGATCTGCCAGCCGGCAGCGGATAGACCCGCCAGTTCATCGCGCATGAATAAGGGCCAAACGCCCTCCTCAGCAAGGCCAAAGGCATTATCCGGCGGCCGCCCGAAGGTGTGCAGCACGTAGCCTGCGATTTTCTCGAGGCCGGTGGCGGCCAACTCGTCCATCCACTGTTCTTCGAGCGTATGCCGACGTTCGACGTGGACCGTCTCCCCGCTGGCCAGAATCGAGAAATCGCGCCCGTCGTCGGGGATGACATCGACATCGGCATAGCGAAAAACCGGCAGGGCGACATCGAAAAGCCCGCCTCCGTAGTTCGCAGGGTATTCTCGCCAGCTACGGTTGCCATGCGTCTTCAGGGTTTGCAGGCGCAACACCGGCAATGGCTCGGCAATGATGCTGCGCATGTTGATGCGGGCATGTTCGGGGTCGCTCGGCAACTCCAGTGCCGATTCGGCCAAGGCTTCGCCAACCAGTGCTGCTGCCGTTGCCGACAGCGGCGGCAGCGAGAACAGGCGCGCAACAACCGCCGGATTGCCACGCACCTGTAAGGGACCGAGCTGGTGCTTTTCAAGATCGACATACCACGGCGCCTGCAGGGGAACAACCAGGCTGGCTGCGGGTTCGGGCAGCAATACCGGTAGCTGGCGCCCGTCGCCGCTCGCCCGCCAGCCGACAGTTGCCGGACGCGCCGCCGCCAGCAGCAAGGGCAAGAAGTCATCCTTGCGGCACAGCCGCCCGGTTTCTGCCATCAATTGCAGCGCCTCGCCACCGTGCCGGGGCGTCAGACCGAAAGCCCGTAAACCAGTGTCGAAGGAACGGCTGGCCCACAACAGGCGGAGAATCGGACGATCGTCGTCGCTGACGAAACGTGGTGGTTTGCTGAGTGCGCGATCAATGCTCCACAGTTCGTCAGCACTTTCAGGATCGCGCCCCTTGCGCACGGTAATCCCGAAGCCACGTGCATCGGGTGTCCAGTGCAGAACGTAGAAGAGCTGCTGGCGACTGCTGACCGAATTGCGGTCCTTCTTGCTGACCGCCACGGCCACCCGACGCAACTCTTCTGTCCACGAAAGCACGCCGGGGTCTGCCTTGCCCGGCGAATCAGGGCCAGGGTCATCGGCCGGCTTATTCAGCATGCGCACCCTCAGTACTACTGCGGTGCCATCTCAGGAAACGATGCGGCGAACGGGTCAACAATGTTTTCAAGGTCTGGACTCGCTTCAGGACAGTGATCGGCTGCCCGTTTTCCGGGAGCACGGGCCAATACATTCGAGACACAGCCGTGTAACGTAGCACATGGCGGCCAACAGCGGGAGGAAAGCTGCGCCTTGGCAAGCATTCGACCTCGCTGGTCGCCGCAATCAGTCGCGAAAATTGCCGTACTTGATTGGAAAATCGCTGATTGCCCTGGTGACCATGGCGATGCAGGCCTGCAGTTCATCGCGCTTGGTACCGCTGACACGCACTGCGTCGCCCTGGATCGAGGCCTGCACCTTGATTTTTGAGTCCTTGATCAACTTGACGATCTTCTTCGCCAACTCCGACTCGATGCCAATCCTGATTTTTAGTTCCTGCTTGACCTTGTTGCCGGAGATGCGCTGCTGCGGCTGATCTTCCAGGCGCTTGGTACTTTCCTTCTCCTTCTTCTCCATCGCCGGAAAGAGCAGGTCCTTGATCTGGCCGATCTGGAATTCCGAGTCGCCGTAAAGGGTGATGAGCTTGTCCTTCTCGTTCAGCTCAACCTTGGCACTCGTTCCCTTGAAATCATAACGATTGTCGATCGCTCGCATCGTCACGTCGATTGCATTGTGCAGTGCAGCCATGTCGGCTTCTGAAGAAAAATCGAATGAAGGCATGTGGCGTCCGGTTGAAGATGGGTGTGAGCAGTAGGCAGGCGGCAGTCGTCGACGACGACAGCGCCGACCTTACCCGAAGTGACAGACGTAGTGATAAGGCTCGTCACAAGCGATTTCGAACGACGAATCACCCGGTACGGCAAATGAGTCGCCGGCCGCATGCTCCCGCCACAGGCTCTCGCCCTGGAGGCGAACACGGCATGAGCCGCCGACGCCCTCCATCACTTCCGGAACCCCAGTGGTGAAAGTCAGGGTCGATGGCAGGATCACGCCAATGGTTTTGCGCGTCCCATCGGCCAAAAAGAGCGTGTGACTGACACAGCGGCCTTCGAAATATACGTTGGCCCGTTTGACGACGCTGACATTGTCGAATTGCGACATGTTCACATTCTCCACAATTTTTCGAGGATGGTCTTGGTGATGAAACCGATCATGCCGAACGACAGAACAAAAAAAAGCACGATCGTACCCGTCTTTCCGGCTTTCGACTTCCAGGCGATCTCGCCGATGATGAAAAGCATGAAGAGCATGAAGGCGCCAACACCGAAGGTCATCCCAAAATCCGAAATCTGCTCTTCCGTCAACCCGAACATCGACGGACCCTCCCTCGCTCAGCTCTTGTGGCCCGCCAGATTGGCCGCGATACGCATGCGCAACGCGTTCAGTTTGATGAAACCACCGGCGTCCTTCTGGTCGTAGGCACCGGCATCGTCCTCGAAGGTGGCGATGGTCGGATCGAACAGCGAATCGGTCTTCGAATCGCGACCGACGACAATGACGTTCCCTTTGTAGAGCTTCACCCGCACCCAGCCATTCACCGATTTCTGCGTATGATCGATCAGCGTCTGTAACGCCAGACGCTCCGGACTCCACCAGTAACCGTTGTAGATCAGGCTGGCGTAACGCGGCATCAGGTCATCCTTGAGATGCGCGACTTCGCGGTCGAGGGTGATCGATTCGATTGCCCGGTGCGCCGGCAGCAGGATCGTGCCGCCGGGTGTTTCGTAGCAGCCACGCGACTTCATGCCGACGTAACGGTTTTCGACCAGGTCGATGCGGCCTATGCCGTGCTTGCCGCCGAGCTGATTGAGCAGTTCCAGCAGCGCATCCGCCGGCATGCGCTGGCCGTTGATCGCCACCAGATCGCCCTTCTCGAATTCGAGATCGAGATACTCGGCAGCGTCGGGCGCTGCTTCCGGCGACACCGTCCAGCGCCACATCGATTCCTCTGCTTCGGCTGCCGGGTCTTCGAGATGGCGACCTTCATAACTGATGTGCAGCAGGTTGGCGTCCATCGAATACGGTGAACCGCCCTGCCGGTGCTTCATTTCAACCGGTATGCCATGGCGCTCGGCATACGCCAGCAGTTTCTCGCGCGACAGCAGATCCCACTCGCGCCACGGTGCGATGATCCGGATATCAGGGCGCAGCGCGTAGGCGCCCAGTTCGAAGCGGACCTGGTCATTGCCCTTCCCGGTTGCGCCGTGTGCCACCGCTTCGGCGCCGGTCAGGTTGGCGATTTCGATCATCCGTTTGGCGATCAGCGGCCGCGCGATCGAAGTGCCGAGCAGATACTCCCCTTCATAAAGGGTATTGGCGCGGAACATCGGAAAGACGTAGTCACGAACGAACTCCTCGCGCAGGTTCTCGATGTAGATATTCTCCGGTGCAATGCCGAACTTCAGCGCTTTCGGACGCGCCGCTTCCAGTTCGTCGCCCTGACCAAGGTCGGCCGTGAAGGTCACGACCTCGCAACGGTAGGTATCCTGCAACCACTTCAGGATCACTGATGTGTCGAGTCCACCCGAATAGGCGAGAACGGTTTTCCTGATGTCACTCATGACTGCTCCCTGCTTGAATTGATTTTCGAAGCATCGCCGCCCAGCACCAGATACTCCAGCAATGCCTTCTGCGTATGCATGCGGTTCTCGGCCTCATCCCAGACGACACTACGTGGCCCATCAATGACTGCTGCAGCGACCTCCTCACCGCGATGCACCGGCAAACAGTGCATGAACAGCGCCTCGGGACGCGCGACGCGCATCATCTCGGTATCGACCTGCCAAGCGGCGAAGGCATGCCGACGCGCTTCGTTCTCGGCCTCGAAGCCCATCGAGGTCCACACATCGGTGGTCACCAGATCGGCAAGGTGCGCGGCGTCCATCGGGTCTGCGAATTGTTCGAAGTGATCGCTGCCATGCAGGCCAGCCCGGTCGGCAGCCACCTCGTAGCCCGGCGGTGTCGACACCTGCACCTTGAAATCAAGCACCTCGGCGGCCTGCAGCCAAGTGTTGCAGACATTGTTCGAATCGCCGATCCAGGCGACGGTTCTTCCCTGAATCGGACCACGATGCTCAACGAAGGTAAAAATGTCGGCCAGGATCTGGCAAGGATGATACTCGTTGGTCAAGCCATTGATCACCGGCACCCGCGAGTGGTCCGCAAAACGCTCGATTATTGCTTGTTCGAAAGTTCTGATCATCACCACGTCGCTCATGCGCGAGATCACTTGTGCAGCATCTTCGATCGACTCGCCACGCTGCAACTGCGAGTCGCGGCTGTTGAGGTAGATTGCCGTACCACCAAGTTGCTGCATGCCGGCTTCAAACGACAGACGAGTACGGGTACTGGCCTTCTCGAAGATCATCACCAGGGTGCGATCGCTGAGTGGCCAGTACTTGCGATAGGCCTTGAATTCGGCCTTGATCCAGCGCGCGCGCTCCAGGAGATGATCAAACTCCGCACGTGTGAAGTCCTTGAACTGAAGAAAGTGTTTGATGCGGCTCATGGAGGTCTTCTCTAGGGAATTTCGAGAAAATCACGAATCAGTTTCGACAGTCGCGACACCAGCTCGTGCGCCTCGTCGGTACTGAAGGTAAGGGGAGGCAACAAACGTACCACCTTGTCGGCAGTGACGTTGATCAACAACCCGGCATCGAGAGCACGCGTCACCAGTTCGCCGCAGGGACGATCAAGCTCGATACCGATCATCAGCCCCTGGCCGCGGATGGTCACCAGGCCTGAGCAGCCGGCCAGTGCACGCGTCAGGCCTGCTCGGATGGCCGTGCCGATAGCAAGCGCGTGCTCGATCAGACCTTCCTGCTCGATGACTTCGATGGTCGCCAAGGCGGCGGTCGTCGCCAACTGGTTGCCACCGAAGGTCGAACCATGATTACCCGGCTCGAACAGGCCGCTCGCCTGCCTGGCGACCAGACAGGCGCCGATCGGCACGCCGCCGCCGAGGCCTTTGGCCAGGGTCACCACATCAGGACCAATGCCCGCATGCTGAAATGCAAACCAGCGCCCGGTACGACCCATGCCGCACTGCACCTCGTCGCAGATCAGCAGCCATTGCCGGTCGTCACAAAGCGCTCGCAGACCCCGTTGAAAATCAATGTCGGAGCTGTTGACGCCACCCTCGCCCTGGACGATTTCCAGCATCACCGCAACGATATTCTTGTTGTATCGGGCGATTGCACGAATCGCATCGAGATCGTTGTAGGGAACCCGCACAAAGCCCGACACCAGCGGCTCGAAACCCGCCTGCGCCTTGCGGTTGCCGGTCGCCGAAAGGGTTGCCATGGTGCGGCCATGGAAAGCTTTCTCCATGACGATCGTTGCCGGCGCAGCAATGCCCTGCCGATGACCATAGAGACGCGCCAGTTTGATCGCCACCTCGTTGGCTTCACAGCCTGAATTGCAGAAGAAGATCTCGTCCATCCCCGACAACGCGGCCAGTTTGTCGGCGAGCTGCTCTTGTTGCGGAATGCGATAGAGATTCGACGAGTGCAGCAGACGCCCGGCTTGCGCCGCAATCGCCGAGACCAGTGCCGGATGGTTGTGCCCCAGGGTGTTGACTGCAATCCCCGCCAGGGCATCAAGGTAGACCTTGCCATCGCAATCGGTCAACCAACTGCCCTGGCCATGGCTGAAGGCGACCGGCAAGCGGGAATAGGTATTCATCAGATGCGACATGGACCACCCATTGCGGAGGCTTTTAAACTGAAACGGCGGCTTGCGCCGCCGGATAACGAGACATGCACTCGAACCCCAGACCTGTACGCTCCCACAGACTTCGCAAAGCCCGATATACCGGAAGACAAGCTGTGGATTCTACGGGAAAAGCATTCTCATGTATAGGACTGGGTGTCAAGGATCGGCTGAACCGCACTGTGACGGCAGCGCGCACATTCTGGCAATAGCCGTCAGCAATAGGATGGCCAATCTCCATCGATTGGATTCATCGGCCGAGCGTTCAATGCGCCTGCAGAAAAGCTTCGAATTCGGCAAGCGGCAGCGGTCTGCTGAACAGATAACCCTGGTAGGTGTGGCAACCTTGCGTGGCCAGAACATCGCGCTGTTCGACACCCTCGACGCCCTCGGCGATCACCTCTAGGCCGAGGTTGCTGGCCAGGGCGACAATGGTCCGTGCGATGGCCTCGTCATTGGGATCGCTCAACAAGTCACGCACGAACGACCGGTCGATCTTCAACTGGTCAAGCGGAAGTCGTTTCAGATAAGAAAGAGACGAATAACCGGTGCCGAAGTCGTCGAGAGAGAAGCCGACGCCGTGTTTTTTTAGCACCGTCATCTTGGCGATGATTTCCTGGACATTGTCGAGCAACATGCTTTCGGTGAGTTCCAGCTTGAGGTTGCGCGGATTGGCTGCCGTTTTCGCGAGAACCCCCAGTACCTGTTCGACAAAGTTGGGTTGCCGTAGCTGACGTGCACTGACATTCACCGAGACCGTAAACTCTTCCCGTCCCGCTTGTGCCGCCCAGACTGTCGTCTGCGCACAGGCGGTCTCCAGCACCCATAGACCGAGCGGCAGGATCAGTCCGGTTTCCTCGGCGAGAGCAATGAACTCGGCAGGGGACACCAGACCGCGTTGCGGATGCCGCCAGCGAACCAGCGCCTCAGCACCGACGATGCGGCCAGCCCGGTCGACCTGTGGCTGGTAACAAAGGAAGAGTTCCTGCCTTTGCAGCGCTTCCCGGAAATCTCTCTCAAGGGCTGCCCTGGCGGTGACTACGGCCTGCATCTGGGGGTCGAAAAAGCGATAGGTATTGCGACCAGTCGCCTTGGCATCGTACATCGCCAGATCGGCCCGCTTCATCAGTTCGTCGACCGCATCCTGTTGGCTGCCAAACAAGGTGATCCCGACACTCGGCGTGTTATGGTACTCGGAACCGGCCAGATCGTAGGGTCGGTTGAGTGCCGCAAGGATTTTCTCGCCGACAATCCGGCTCTGGGTAGCCGCCTCCTGCGGTTGCTTATCCAGATCTGCAAGCATGACCACAAACTCGTCGCCACCGAGACGGGCAACGGTATCGCGGTCACGAACGCAGGCCAACAATCGCTTGGCAACCTGCTGCAACAGGCAGTCCCCCATGTCGTGCCCGAGCGTATCGTTGAGCGTCTTGAAATTATCAAGATCAATGAACAGCAAGGCACCCTGGCGGCCACTGCGTGCGCTTGCGGCCATGGCCGTCCGCAGGCGGTCCTGCAATAGACGGCGGTTCGGCAGGCGAGTCAGGGCATCATAAAAAGCCAGTTGCTGGATTTCTTCCTGGGCGGCCTTGCGCAGGCTGATGTCGGCCAGCGTTGAAACGTAGTGAGTGACCCTGCCCTCGTTGTTGGTCACGGCGGAAATCGTCAGCCATTCCGGAAAGATTTCAGCGTTCTTGCGCCGGTTCCAGATCTCGCCTTGCCATGAACCCTGGCGTTCAAGACTGTGGCGTATCGCGGCATAAAAAGCGGCGTCGTGGCGCCCGGAACTGAGCAACTTTGGGGTCTGGCCGATGCATTCTTCGGCGCTATAGCCAGTAATCTCGGTAAACGCCTGGTTGACTCGCAGGATCACCCCGGCTGCATCAGTAATGAACATGCCCTGTTGCGACTCGAAAGCGGTCGCAGCAATTCGCTCCCACTGTTCCGCCTGCTTTCGATCAGTGATGTCGTGCGCGACAACGATGACACGAACTGCCTGGCCGTCCTTGTCCTGAATCACTTTGCCGACTGACGCCATGTACCGAACACTACCATCGTGTCGTATCAGGCGATACTCGATCTCCTGCCCGACGCCGGTTTGCACCGTTTCGTAGAAAACCCGCCGTACCCGCTCTCGATCATCGGGATGGACATCGGCAAAAGAATCGGTCCCGGGCAGTTGCCGCGCATTGCCGAAGAACTGCCGATACGAAGGACTGTTGTACACGCGCCGCCCCTGCAGATCCAGAACGGCAATATGTTCGCCGATACTCTCGGCGATCAGCCGGAAAAACTCCTGCTGCTCGTGCAGGGCGGCCTCCATTTCCCTTCTCGCCGTGATGATCTGCTCGCAATCGGCTTGACGTACCTGTAACTCTCTGTCGCATTGGGCAAGATCGCTGCCCAGGCGACGCACCTCATCGATCCGCTGCTGATACGAGCGAATCAGGAAGACCATCAGCAGCAGCACGACTGCACCGCCAATGTGCACCCAGCCAGACATCAATGCCGGCGTGTCAGGCATGTCAGCCCTCTGTTACTTCAGTGACTTCCCGGAAAAACCGGTAGCAGTTGCGGCCAGCCGTCTTGGCATGATACATGGCAATGTCGGCATTCTTCAACAACTGGTTGACATCTTCGCCGTGCTGCGGATAAACCGCGATGCCAATGCTCCCCGAGAGGCTGATGTGATGAGGACCGATGAGAAACGGACGGTCGAGAGCGGCCAGCAGCTTTCCTGCCACGACGACGGCATCGGTCGCCTTTTCGATTTGCGCCAGAAGAATCACGAATTCATCGCCACCGAAGCGTGAAACGGTATCCGAGTCCCTAGGTACGCAAGCCTGCAGACGGAATGCCACTTCCTTGAGCAGAAGATCGCCGATGTCATGGCCGAGGGTGTCATTGACCGGTTTGAACCTGTCAAGATCGATAAACATCAGGGCCACTATACCGCGGTCCCGACGGGCCTGCGCCAGCGCCTGGAAGAGTCGATCGCTGAGCAGGCTGCGGTTCGGCAGGTCCGTCAACTGGTCATGGTGGGCGAGATGTTGAACGCGCTCCTCGTTGGCCTTACGTTCTGAAATATCCTGTTTGATGGCAACGAAATGCTGAATCCTGCCGTTACTGTCGGTAACCGGGGAGATAGTCAGCGCTTCGGCAAAGAGACTCCCATCCTTGCGGCGGTTGATCAGTTCGCCAGTCCACACCCGACCGGCCAGAATGGTTTCCCACATGCGCTGGTAGAATTGCTGATCCTGCTTCCCGGAATTGAGCATTTCGCCGGGGTGGCGACCCACGGATTCCGCCAGCGAAAACCCGGTCATGCGAGTAAATGCCGGGTTGGCCCACTCGATCGTCGAATGGATATCCGTGATCAGAATCCCATTTGCCACAGAATTGAGTGCGGCCCTGAAAAGACTGAGGCGGGATTCCAGTCTCTGGCGAACCAGCGCATGTCGAATGGCACGACCAAGTGCATCGTGCTGAAACTGGCCCTTGACCAGGTAGTCTTGCGCGCCGGCCTGCAACGCCTCCTCGGCAAGTCGATGGTTGTCCTGACCTGTCAGAACAATGATCGGCACCTCCGGCGCCACGGCTCGCATCGCCTCGACCGTCTCCAGTCCTGTGGAATCCGGCAGTGACAGATCAAGCAGGATGACATCTGGTTTGCTGGCAGTGGCGGCGACGACTCCTTTCGCAAGCGTCGGCGCCCAGACGACCGGGTCCCGGTCGCCAATACGTCTGATGCCGGCAAGGCGGACATTAACCTGGATCAGGCCCAGATCACCGGGATCGTCTTCGACCACCAGAATCGAAATCCGCCTATGAGCTGACTCATTCATCCATTGTTCTCCATTCGTTCTCGGCCTCGTCCTGTCGGTCATCATCGAAGCGCCGCTGCGCGGCATGTGCCATCGTACTAACGGTCATGACTATTGGTCATGACTTTTCCCGGCACCTCTGATCATGGCAGTCATGCCCGTTTCACTCTCCCTCTCGCAAATGGGAGGCAAGATTCGTAAGTCCCTGACGCGACTTTCCCGTTAACCAGACCTCTTGCGCAGTTGAACTTGAGCACCAGCAGGACGGCCCGGCATGGCTCGTTCATCGACAAACTGGCCAGCTGACCTGCGAGGCCCAGTAATTGCTCAGGCGACGAATGTCGTTGAAGAAAACATCGACATCCGGCGACTTGGCGATGTAGCCGGCAGCACCGAGACGATAAGCGGCTAACACATCACGTTCAACCTGCGATGTGCTCAGCACGACCACCGGAATGTCGCGTAGATCAGCATCGTTCTTGACGATGGCAAGGAACTCCCGGCCGTCCATCCGCGGCATGTTGAGATCAATCAGAATCAGGTCAGGGCGACTTGCCTGGGCAAAACGAGGCCCTTGGCGCCGCAGATACTCGAGTGCCTCGCGACCATCAACGACATGCTGCAAATCGGCCGCAATGCAGCTCTCGCTCAATGCCAGCTTGAGCAGATGGGCATCGGCCGGATCGTCCTCGGCCATCAGGATCATAAAGTTCTGGGCCATTGGGCTCATGTTTGACGTTTCATCTAAAAAAATACTATGCCATTGAATGACCAATCACCGCAAACCATGACCATCAGACTGCGCTGCCCACCAGTGGGAGCGGCTGGTCGCCTGCCGGCAATTCCAGAACCAGTCGACAGCCGCCACCGGGGTTCTCTTCCAGCCAGGCATTGCCACCAGCACTTTCGCTGATGCGGCGCAGAATGGCCAGGCCTACACCGGTTCCTGCGCTGCTCGACGACAGTCGTTCAAAGATACGGAAAACGCGACGACGATACTCCTCTTCGACACCCGGACCGTTGTCACTAATGGAGTATCGCACCCACTCACCAAGTCGCTCGCCGCTGATGTCGATCCGTAAGGGCTGTTCGCCGCGACCATGCCACAAGGCATTCTCGAGCGCGATTCGGAACAGGTCGGCCAGGCGTGGCGCATCAATCAGCGTAGCCGGCAAGGGACCGACCGTAATCTTGGCACCAGCCTCGGTAATCGGCGCGGCGAGGGCTGCCAGCAGCGCCGCCAATATTTCCTCGGCCGCGCAGGATTCTACCTTGGCACGCGGCTGATCAGCGGCCAGGTAGAGTTCCACGTCACGCAGCAAGTCCTGCAATCGAGCGGCCTGCTGACTGATGAAGCTCAGCGATGCCTGCACCTCATCATCGTCGATGCGACCGGCAAGTTGGGAGCGCAAGCGGCCGGCGTAGCTGGCGACCCGGCGCGCCGGCTCCTGCAGGTGATGCGCAGTCACCTCGGCAAAACGCTGCAGGTCGGCCGTTCGCTGCGCCACCCGCTGCTCGAGGGTACGCTCATGCTCCTTTGACACGGCCACCAGTTTCGCCTGCCAAGCCGTCTGCCACGCCAGCAACAGGCACAACAGCAAGGCCAAAGCGGACTTCCACCAGAGCCCGGAGCCAGCATGCCAGCCCGCAACCGGAGCAATGCTCAGGGTCCAGCGGGCGTTCGGCACCGACAGCATTCTGTCCACCGGATCCAGCGGCGCGATCGTCGACGCGCTGATCACCTGCTTGTCACCACTGTCCGGATGCTGGCGCGACAGTTCATATGCATAACCACGCTCCGGCAGCTCGTGCAACTGTGCTGGTGCCAGCGCCGCAGGAAAAGCGATCAGGACGATGGCGAACCCCCAGAACGTTTCCTTGCCCTGTTCTTGGTCGAGAAACACCGGCAGACGGCCGGCCGCCCCCCGCCCTCCCTGACGCAGATCGAAGGGGCCAGCCAACATCAGCTGACCACTGTCGCGAGCGCGCAGAGCTTCCTTGTCGCGCTCCGGATCGTGCAGCAGATCGTGGCCAATCGCCTGCTCGTTACCCGCCCGTGGCACCACTTGCTGAATGACGCCACCGGGAGCCAATTGCAGTGCTGCAGCGCCGGGGTAAAAGCGCAGCAGCCGACCTGCCGTCCGTTCAAAATCGGGGATGACTCCCTTGCCTTGCTGCAACATTGCCGCCAGGGTATAGGTCGCGGATAGTACATGATCGATGCTGGTCTGGATCGTATAGGCGCGCTCGGCGGCCAGAATGGCAGCCAAGTGGCGTGCCTGGTGCAGGCGATACGCCTCCAGGCGCCAGATCAGCCCTGCCGCCAGAATCACCGAAGAAACGAACACCAAAATGGCTACATGCGCCGGTCGCGAGAGCCACTTGCCGCCGGGTTTGGACGACTCTGGCCGCTGCGAACCGCGGAAGGACCCCGGCGGTGTCATGCGTTCTCCGACGGCAAGGGCAACGACACGCAGAAACGACTCCCTTGCCCTTCTCCTGCCGATTCGGCCCAGATTCGCCCACCATGATGCTCGGCGATCTTTCGGCACAGGGCCAGCCCGACACCGCTGCCGTCAAATGCGGCGCGACTGTGCAAGCGCTGGAAAACCTGAAAAAGCCGGGCGATCTGCCCAGGATGAATGCCGATGCCGTTGTCGGCGATACAAATGTACCAGTTCCCTGCGAACACCTTACTGGAGACCGAGATCTCCAGTGCCCGGCCGACATTCCGGAATTTTGCCGCGTTGCCGATCAGGTTCTGCAGCAGCCGCAAAATCTCGTCGGGACTGACGAAGACACGCGGCCACTGGCCGCCAATGCGCAGGGTCGCCTGCGCTTCGAGAATTGAGGGTTGCAGGAAGAGTAGCGCGTCATCGAGGATCAACCGGCTTTCGAGCCACTCCGGCGGCTCGCCCAGGCGACCGACGCGCGAGTACTCGAGCAGGTCGACGAGCATCCGGTCAAGGCGCTTGGCGCCGTTGATGGCAAAATTGAAGTAGGCACGCTGCTCGCTGCCGAGCTGATCGGCAAGGCTGACCCCGAGCAGTTGCATATAACTCGAAATCATTCGCAAGGGCTGGCGCAGGTCATGTGAAATGGCGTAGCTGAACTGCTCCAGTTCGGCATTCGAGCGTTTGAGCTGATTCACCTTCTGCTCGAGGTCCTGCTGCAGGATCTCATGTTCGCGCATCAGCCGATGGGTGCGGATGGCGGAATAGACCTGCACGAAGATTTGGTTGGCGCTCAGTTCCGACTTGAGCCGGTAGCCATCGATCTGATAGCCGCTGATCACTTCCCGCTGCGGTGCATAGCCCGGCTGACCGGTGATCAGGACGATCTGGACGCTGCGGTTGCGCAACTCATCGCGGATGTGGCGCACCAGATCCAGGCCGGCTTGATCGGACTCCATCACCACATCCAGCAGGATCAGGGCAATGTCCGGGTGAGCAACGATCGCCGCCCTTGCATCGCTGGCCGAAAGAGCATCGAGCAGGAGCAGCCGACGGCCTTCGATCAGCACATCGTGCAGGGTCAGGTGGAGGACGGCATGCACATCTTCCTGGTCATCCACCAGCAACACTTTCCATGGATCGTCGCCCGGTGCAGCGTCGACCTGGCCGGGTTCCGGGGCTAACCAAGCGGCCAGCAGGTCATGATCCGCGCTCCGGGAACTGTTCATCTGGGAAACTCGTTGGTCATCATGTTGTCCGTCCGTCGATCGAAAATGGATTGGCAAGGCCCATCCGATCAAACAGGAGGCCCTGCGCTGAAGCGATGGAGTACAGGCAGCAGGCCGTTCTGCACCGCTTTCCCGAGAAAATAGTGCACTCTTCGCGCGGCTCCGTCAAACCCCGGAAGCAAAGTCGCCAATATCGGTGGCTGCCGGAGACGTTCCGGATCATGATTCAGATGCCTAGCGCCCTGATGACCGTTAAAATGAGGTGCATGAACATTTCAGGCAAAACATTGCGCGAACGGATCGACCTTTATGAGCGACTGATGCGCCTCGACAAACCGATCGGCATCCTACTGCTGCTCTGGCCAACCTTGTGGGCACTGTGGCTGTCGGCGCTGGGCAGACCGAACTGGCTGGTGGTCTGGATCTTCGTGCTCGGGACGGTGCTGATGCGTTCGGCCGGTTGTGTAATCAACGATCTGGCCGACCGCAATTTCGATCCGCATGTGGCGCGTACCCGCGAACGTCCACTGGCCGCCGGCAGGGTTTCAGTCGGCGAGGCCTGGCTGCTGTTTCTGGCGCTGGTGTCGGCCGCTTTCGCCCTGGTGCTGCCACTCTTTAGCTGGCTGCTGGCCGGTCTTTGTGTGGCAGCACTGTTTCTCGCTGCCAGCTATCCCTTCACCAAACGCTTTCTCGCCGTGCCGCAAGCCTATCTCGGCGTCGCTTTCGGTTTCGGCATCCCGATGGCTTATGCGGCACAACTCGGCAGGGTGCCGGTGGAAGCATGGTGGCTGCTGCTGGCCAACGTCTTCTGGGCGATCGCCTACGATACCGAATACGCACTGGTCGACCGGGTCGATGATCTGAAAATCGGCATTCGCAGCTCGGCGATCACCTTTGGGCGCGTCGATGTAGCGGCAGTGATGATCTGTTACGCACTCGCTCTCGGGCTGATCGCTGCGCTTGGCTACCGAATCGGCCTCGGGGCACTGTTCTACGGTGGACTGGCGGTGGCAGCGACGATTGCCGCCTATCACTACACGCTGATCCGCGAACGCGATCCGCAGCGCTGCTTCACGGCTTTCCGGCACAACAACTGGCTGGGTGCCAGCATCTTCGCCGGTATCGCCCTCGATTTTCTGGCCAACAAAGGAATCAACGGATGAAGCCCCCCCTGTTCTGCGCACTCCTGCTACTGACAGGCACCTTGCAGGCGGCCGAAGACACTCGCCAGTTGGCGCCGATGCCGGGACCGGCAGAAACCAATCTGCGTGCCGAGATGCGCGCCGGCCTGCTCGCCCTGAACGAAATTCTCGGCCTGGTAGCGGCCGGCAAACTGAAGGAGGCCGGCGAACTTGCCGAAAAGGAACTCGGCGTCTCGGCAATGGGGAGACATCGCGGTCAGCCTTTCGACGCGCGTCCTGGGCCGCACATGCCCCCGGCGATGCACCGCATCGGCATCGACGGGCATCAGGCAGCCAGCGACTTTGCCCGCATCGCCGCCAGCGCTGACCGCGAGAAAACCATTGCCGCACTGCCATCGCTGACTACGTCCTGTGTCGTCTGCCACAATTCCTATCGCCTCAGATAGCCCTCCGAACAATGAAATATCACGACCTGCGCGACTTCATCGCGCAACTGGAAAGCCTTGGCGAACTCAGGCGCATCGGGGTAACAGTGGACACGCATCTGGAGATGACCGAGATTTGTGATCGCGTCCTGCGTGCCGGCGGACCGGCGCTACTCTTCGAGAATCCACGGGGACATGCCATGCCGGTGCTGGCCAATCTCTTCGGCACACCGCGGCGAGTGGCGCTGGGTATGGGGCAAGACTCGGTGCTGGCATTGCGTGAGGTCGGCAAGCTACTCGCCTACCTCAAGGAGCCGGAAGCGCCGAAGGGGCTCAAGGATGCCTGGGAAAAGCTGCCGGTACTCCGACAGGTGCTCAACATGGCGCCGCGCGTGCGCTCTTCGGCGCCTTGCCAGGAACTCGTCTGGGAAGGCAAAGACGTCGATCTGTCGCGTCTGCCAATCCAGTTCTGCTGGCCGGGCGACGCAGCGCCACTGATCACCTGGGGACTGACGGTGACGCGCGGGCCGCACAAGAATCGCCAGAACCTGGGCATCTATCGCCAGCAGGTAATCGGGAGCAACCGGGTGATCATGCGCTGGCTGGCACATCGCGGCGGCGCACTCGATTTTCGCGAGCACTGCCTGCAGCAACCGGGCCAGCCTTTCCCGATCGCAGTGGCGCTGGGCGCCGATCCCGCCACGATTCTCGCAGCGGTGACGCCGGTGCCGGACAGTCTCTCCGAATACCAGTTTGCCGGTCTGCTGCGCGGAGCCAAGACCGACGTGGTGAAGTGCCTGGGCTCCGACCTACAGGTACCGGCGACCGCCGAGATCGTTCTCGAAGGATTCATCGATCCGGCCGAAAGCGCGCTCGAAGGACCCTATGGCGACCATACCGGCTATTACAACGAGCAGGCACGCTTCCCGGTATTCACCATCGAGCGCATCACGATGCGCCGGCAAGCGATCTACCACAGCACCTATACCGGCAAGCCACCGGACGAACCGGCGATGCTCGGCGTAGCGCTCAACGAAGTGTTCGTACCGCTGTTGCAGAAGCAGTTTCCCGAGATCGTCGATTTCTACCTGCCACCGGAAGGCTGTTCGTATCGCCTGGCGACGGTCAGCATCCGGAAGCAGTATCCGGGACACGCCAAACGCGTGATGTTCGGAATCTGGAGTTTCCTGCGCCAGTTCATGTACACCAAGTTCATCATCGTGGTGGACGATGATGTCGATATCCGCGACTGGAAGGAAGTGATCTGGGCGATGACCACGCGCGTTGATGCAGTGCGCGACACGCTGATCGCCGAGAACACGCCGATCGACTATCTCGACTTTGCCAGCCCGGTCGCCGGTCTCGGCAGCAAGATGGGAATCGACGCCACCAACAAGTGGCCTGGCGAAACCACTCGAGAGTGGGGCACACCGATCGTCATGGATGCTGCCGTGAAACAGCGCGTCGATGCGCTATGGAACGAGCTCGGGCTGTGAGTGCCGGTGCTCCGCCCGGCCGGGGCAGCCAATACTGGAGAGCAGAGTGAACAATGACCTGATTCCCGAAAAGAATATCGATGGTGCGCGCGCCTGGTGCCATGTCATCTACGGCCTGCACGCACTGGCCGTGGTGCTTGGAGTCACCGGCGCGGCGACGGTCGCCGGTGCTTTTGTCTTCGGACTACCGTCGCTGATTGCCGTCGTTCTCAATTACCTCAAGCGCGCCGAGGTCTCGGGCACCTGGCTCTACAGCCACTATCGCTGGCAGATCCGGACCTTCTGGTTCACGCTGCTCTGGCTGCTGGTCTACGGCTTGCTGATCATCACCCTCATCGGTATTCCGATCGCCTGGATATTGATCGTCATCCTCGGTCTGTGGGTCGCCTATCGTGTCATTCGCGGCTGGCTCGCGCTGGCAAACCGGCGACCGATCGGGGACAGTTGAGCTTGCCGGGTTGTCGGCGCTGCGCAGTTTGGTTGAGTCTCGTGCGTAGCTGTCGCCTCCTGTTCCTCGCGCTGGCAACGCTGTTGCCACTTTGCAGCATTGCCGGCAGCGCCGCTGCGCCAAAGTTGCCCGCTGCGGTAGCCGTGGTCATCGACGACAACTACCCGCCCTATGTGTTTCGCGATGCCGGCGGCACCCTCACGGGTTATCTGGTCGATCGCTGGAAGCTGTGGGAAAGCAAGACCGGGGTGCCTGTCGACCTGCAGGGAAGCGACTGGGCAACCGCACAGCGACGCATGAGCCGGCAACAGGCAGCCGTCATCGATACCATCTTCCGGACTCCGGAACGCGAGCGCACACTCGATTTTTCGCCGCCTTACGAAACGATCCCGGTATCGATCTTCACCCATGCCAGCATCGGCGGTATCGTCGATGCCATGACCCTGCAGGGTTTTCTGGTCGGCGTGAAGGCTGGAGACGCCTGTGCCACGAAGTTGACCAGCCTTGGCATCAGCACGCTGCAGATGTTTGCCAGTTACGAGGCGCTGGTGCACGGGGCAGTGGGAGGAAAAGTCCGGGTGTTCTGTCTCGACGAGCCGCCCGCCAACTACCTGCTTTACCTGAATCACGCCGAGCATCTGTTCAACAAGGCTTTCACCTTGTATACAGGAGAATTTCACCGGGCCGTGCAGAAAGGCGATAGCGCCACTCTGGCACTGCTGCAGAAGGGTTTTGCCAGCATTTCTCCGGACGAAGAGCGGGCACTGCGTCAGAAATGGATGGGAACCCCGCTGATTCTGTCCCCCTTTGCGCGCTATCTCGGCTACGCACTGCTGGTCGGCACATTGATCGGTAGTCTGCTGTTGATCTGGGTGCTGACCCTGCGGCGCCTCGTCCGGCAGCGCACCTCCCAGCTCGAAGCCACCCTGAATGCCGTTCCCGATCTGATGTTCGAAGTGGGACTCGATGGTCGCTACCATGACTACCATTCCCCGCGTACCGATCTGTTGGCCGCACCCCCGGATCGCCTGATCGGCAGGCTGCTGTCGGAGGTGCTGCCGCCCGCTGCCGCGGCCATTTGCCTGTCGGCCTTGCGCGAGGCGGAGGAGACCGGTCGCTCGCTTGGCCATCAGTTCGAACTGCCGTTGACGCAAGGACACTACTGGTTCGAACTGTCGGTGGCCCGTAAGCTTGCCACGACCGGCAAAGAGCCCCGCTTCATCGTCCTCTCTCGCGACATCAGCGAACGCAAGCAGGCGGAGGCCGCGCTGCTGCGGCGCAGCGAGCAACTGGCGCTGATGTCGGCCGCCAGTCAGGAAATCAACAGCGAGCTGAAAATCCCGGTCGTGCTGCGTCAACTCGTGACCGCTGCCCTGAAAATCACCGCCGCAACGACAGGAGCTGCGGCGCGCTATTGCGATGGACAGATGGTTTTCAGCGAGTACCACCACGCAGGTCGGTGGATGCCCATGGACTACCGTTTCCCAAGCGGTTATGGCGTACCGGGCCGGGTCATACAGAGCAGAACGTTTTATCTCAGCAATGATGCCGGGGACGATCCTCATATGACCCCGGAGATTCAACAGGCACTGGCTTCCCACAACCTGCTCGACATGCCGATCATCAGCCGCCACGGCGAGCTGCTCGGTTGTTTCGAGATCCACAACAAACCCGGTGGTTTCGACGAGACTGATGTGCAGTTATTACAAGGTCTGGCGGCGAGCGCCTCGGTCGCTCTGGAAAACACGGCCTTGCTCGCCGAACGCCGGCAGGCGGAGCAGGCGTTGCGGGAAAGCGAGGCTCTGAAGGCGTCGGTGCTCGCCCATGCCGCCTGCGGCATCGTTGCCACCGATCCTGATGGACTGATCACGGTATTCAATCCGGGCGCTGAAACGATCCTCGGCTACCGGGCCGATGAGGTGGTTGGCCAGGTGACCCCTCTCCTTTTTCACGACAGCGACGAGATCGCGGCGTTGGCTGCCGTGCTGAGCGAGACCCTGGGATATCGGGTTGAAGCCGGTTTCGACGCGCTGGTCGCCAGGGCGCGCAGCAACCGCGAAGTCGATGAGCGGGAAATGACCGTGATACGCAAGGATGGCTGCCGCCGTAGCGTGCGCCTGTCGGTGACGGTGATGTACCATCTGCAGGGCGAGATTGCCGGCTACCTCGGCACCCTGGTCGACATCACCGAGCAAAAGGAAGCCGAGGCCAGCATCAAGCGTCTGGCGCACTTCGACCCGCTGACCGGCCTGCCCAACCGCAGCCTGCTCGCCGAGCGGGTCAGGCATGATCTGAGCCGCGCCCAGCGGGGTCGCGAGTCGCTGGCACTGATGTTCCTTGACCTCGACCGCTTCAAGAACGTCAATGATTCACTCGGGCACCGGATTGGCGACGAGATCCTGATTCAGCTCGCCAAGCGTCTGGCCGGCGCCGTCCGTGCGGAGGATACCGTTTCCCGTCTGGGTGGCGACGAATTCATCCTCGTCTTGCCGGATACCGACGCCACCGGTGCCGCGCACGTGGCCAGCAAACTGCTCGAAGTCACCGCACCCTCTTATTGCATCGAACAGCATCAGCTGAGCTGCACGGTGTCGCTGGGGATTGCCATGTATCCGGCCGATGGCGACAGCTTCGAAACGCTGTCGATGTGTGCGGATACGGCGATGTATCGCGCAAAGCAGCGCGGCCGCAATGCCTATTGCTTCTTTACCACCGAGATGCAGGAGCGATCGACACGCACCCTGCAACTCGAAAACGACCTGCGGCGCGCGCTCGAACATGGAGAGCTGAGCCTACATTTCCAGCCGCAGTTCATGATCGCCGCGCGTCGTCTGGTCGGGGCCGAAGCGCTGCTGCGCTGGCAGCATCCCGAACTGGGGATGGTCCCGCCAGCCGAGTTCATTCCGATTGCCGAGGAGTCCGGGCTGATTCTGCCGATTGGCGAATGGGTCCTGCGCGATGCAGTTCGCCAGATGCGTCTCTGGCGGCAAGCCGGCCTGCCGCTGCTGACTGTTGCCGTCAACCTCTCGGCCGTGCAGTTTCGACAGGCGAATCTAGCCGAGGTGGTGTCACGAATCCTCGACGAGGAAGGTCTGTCGGCGCAGTTTCTTGAGCTGGAGTTGACGGAGAGCGTGGCCATGGACAACCCGCTGGCGGCGGTCAAGTTGATGGACAAGCTGCGCGCGCGTGGGGTGCGCATCTCGATCGACGACTTCGGTACCGACTATTCCTCAATGAGCTACCTCAAACGTTTTCAGGCCCACAAGCTCAAGATCGATCGCTCGTTTATCGCCGATCTGGCTGCCGATCCGGATGATGAGGCGATTATTGCGGCGATTATCAGCCTGGCGCACAACCTCGGCCTGCAGACCATCGCTGAAGGAGTCGAAAGCGAGGAGCAACTGTCCTTCCTGCATGCCAAGGGCTGCGATGAAGCACAGGGTTATCTGTTCAGCGAACCACTGCCGGCGGCGCAGTTCGAATCCTTTGCACGTCACGCCTGCCAGCGCTGATGGGCTGTGATCAGTAGGCTCAGCGCCTCGCCACCCAGAGCAGCAGGGCATCGATCGCTGGCTTCCCAAGTCTTGCTTGAGGGTCGTTGATCATACAGACGATGATCCAGCGCTTGCCGCTGTGGTCGAGCAGAAAACCGGCGAGTGCCCGAACTCCCTCGAGATAGCCGGTCTTCAGATGCGCGCGCCCGGACGCCAATCCCTCGTTGAAACGCTTGCGCAAAGTGCCGTCGACGCCGGCGATCGGCAATGAGGCGATAAGTTCGGGCATCACCGGACTGTGCCAGGCAGCGCGCAGCAAGGCGGCCAGGCTGGCGGCCGAGATGCGCTCGCTGCGCGACAGGCCGGAGCCGTTGTCGAGCACCAGTTCGGGCAGGTACAGCCCCTTCGCCTGCAGCCAGCCGGAGATCCGGCGGCGCGCGCCCACTGCCGTCGCCGGGCGCTCGCTGTCGAGGGTCAGGAACAGTTGGCGCGCCATCACGTTATTACTGAACTTGTTGATGTCGCGAATCACCTCGCCGAGCGCTGGTGACTCCTGCACCGCCAGCATGCGCGCACTGGCCGGCACATGGCCTTCGCGAACGCGGCCGCTGAAGCCGCCGCCGAGTTCGCGCCACAAAGCCCGGAACAGACCCTCGACCTGCAGGTCGGCAGCCCAGGGTGCCAGGTGCAATGCCTTTTCGCCGCAGGCGGCCGGAAAACGACCGCCAAGTTCGATGCTCTGACCATTGACCACCGGCCTGACCTGTTCGCGCCAGTCGCCGCAGGCCTCGTTTCCGAGGCTCAGACGATTGTCGATGCGCAGCCCTTCGCTTGGTGTTTCGGCAATCACCTTGACCGCCTGGCGCGCCGAGTCCGGTAACAGTGTCAGGCGGACACTCTTGAGGTTTACCAGCAGCGCGTCCGGACCGGCGTTGTACGGTCGCAGAGGTTCCTTGTCGAACTCGCCTGGATCGTGTAGTGGAACCGCGAAAGCGCTGCGATCGAGAACCAGGTCACCACCTATATCGGCCACGCCGCGCGCGCGCAGTTGCCGCAGCAACAGCCAGAACTGTTCGAGACCGAGTTTGGGATCGCCACTGCCGCGCAGATAGAGATGGCCGTCGAGTCGGCCGTTGACCGGGACAGACTCGGCGAGCACCTCGGTGCGCCAGGTATGCGCCGGCCCGAGCAGTTCGAGGGCGGCGTAAGTGGTCAGCAGCTTCATTGCCGAGGCCGGGTTCATGGCCTGCTGCGGGTGGTGAGAAAGCAGCGGCAGGCCACCATCAACCGCCTGCACGACAATGGCGACCGAACGCGCGGGGATGCCGGCTTCCTGCAGCGCCTGACTGACGGCTGGCGGAAGGTCTCCCGCATGGGCTGACGACAGGCCGAGCACGATCAGCACAAGCACGCTGATTCTGTGGAGGGAGGACCACCCTGACGCGTGCGTACACGCCGCTTGCCAAGGCTGCGCAGGTCGGGTTAGCACAGCCGACATTTTGCCCAAGGAATTACAGAGCGCCAGTGTAGGTGGGCGGGCGTCGCGAGCCCGACATTCTGCCCAAGGAATGGCGGGTAACGCCAAGCCAACCCGACCTATGGCCACGACCGCGGTCAGACGCCGAAGCGTGCCGTTCAGCCGTGCTCCCAAGGCGGCGGATGGCTGAGAAACTTGGTCAGCAGCGAATCGAGTTGGCTGAGCATCAGGTCGTTACGTCCAGCCAGCCAGGCGCGGACCAGGTCGCTGTGGTGACCAGGCAAGGCCTGCACGGCGAGTTGTTCGGCGACGGTAGTGTCGTTCATCCGGCCGAGCAGGTCGAGCAGTCCGGTGGCATTCTGTTGATAGCGCTGAATGCGCCGTGCCGGAAACAGCGGTGCGAAGAACTCGAGCGCGTAACGCAGCCGCTTCAAGGCGACACGCAGGGCATGCCGGGCTTCCGGATCCGCATCCTTGGTTTCAGTCGCCAGTTCGGCGACGCGTTTGGCGCGCTTGTTCAAGGAGCGCGGTGCAAAAGCGGTGATTGGCGGCTTCTTGCTTTCCGGGAGGGCAAGGGTGGCGGCGGTGAATTCGAGCAACAATTGCGAGTAGGTGGGCGAGGCCATGGCCGCTTGCGCCGTCTTGCGACAGGCAGCCAGTTGGCTGTTGGCCTGGCTGGTGAGCCGGAGCAGGTCGGCGTGATCGGGAAAAGCCTTATTGATCGGCGGCAGGATTTCGGTAATGAAGACATCCCAGTTGCGGGTATCCCCCAGTTGATTGGCCAGGGTCCGCCAGCGGGGGTCAAAGTTGCTGACGTATTCTTCCGGCAGCAATGGGCGCCAGAGCCGGATCGCCGAACGCAGGCGGCGCATCGCGACGCGTGCCTGGTGGACGAATTCAGGAGCGTTGGTCTCGCGCAGCCCACGCTCGTTGCCCTGGAGTTGCGCCAGACACGAAAAGAGGGTGCTGCGGAAAACGGCGATGCTGGTCATCCCCATGGCCAGCTCCGCGTCGGCAGCCTTGGCCGGTTTCAGCGTGGTTTCGTCGGCCAGTCGATAGCCGCGCTCGGCCTTGCTGGCGCTCTCGGGATGCAGCGGCAGATCCTTCTGCAAGGAAAGTGCGGCGTCGAAAAGGTCGGTGACCTTCCCTTCGAGCAGTTCAAGCTCGACTTCGCAGATCGCTTCCTGATGATCGCCGGCGACGATCTTGCCGCGGTCGAGGGCGACCTCGATGCGAGTTCCCTCCTGCGGCGTCAGCAACCAGAAGCTGCGGGTGAAGTCGGTGCTGAAAACCGGTGCCAGTTCGGGGATCGCCGCTTCGAGAAAGCGGCGAAGCTTGGGGTTGTCCACGTGTGAAAAATCGAATTCGCCGGGTTGTCCGGGCGCCTCCCATTCACGGCGTTGCGCCAGTCCACCGGGCGAGGCGGCGTCACTCTTGACGGTCAGCAGCCATGCCGAATCCTTGCGGCGGTAACGCACGGCGAGACGTTTGCGCTGCAGACGCCGGTCAGGTGTGTCATAGTAGGTATTGACCAGCTTCTGTCGGATCGGCTGGCTGTTGGCCAGCAGCGCGTGTGCAGGGACCCGCCTGGCAGCTCCTGCCGGCAGGCTCAGCTTGATCTCGGTCTCGATTGCCATATCTTAGTCTCCTCGTGGGGGGATATAGGTGCTAGGTACTGCAGTTTTCAGGAATCGTGCATGCGCAGTTTCTCGACATCGGGAATGTGGATCCTTCGCCCCTCGACGACAATCAGCCCTTTCTCCGAGAGCTCGTGCAGGATACGCGAGAAATGCTCCTGCGTCAGGTTGAGGCGGGAGGCGATGACGCCCTTGTTGGTCGGCAAGGTCACGGTGATTCCCTTGCCTCCGCTGCCGGAAATATCTAGTAGCAGATAAGCGATGATGCGCTGCCGGCCCGAACACAGTGAATATGATTCCACGTCTCTGACCAGGTGGTGCAGACGCATCGAGAGCCCGGCAATCATCTTTCGACCGAACTTAGGGTCCGCGTCGAGTTCGTCGAGAATCGCCGTCTTCGAGATGTGCAGCAGCAGAGAATCGGCCAGTGCCTGCGCATAGACCACGAATGATCTGTCCGCGAACATCACGGCCTCACCAAAGGTCTGACCTTGCCCGATGATGTCGACGACTTTTTCCCCGCCTTGCGGCGAGGTGAACGCCAGTTTCACCTGGCCGTAAACCAGCAGGAAAAAGCCGGTCGGGGTATCTCCCTTGTGGAAGAGGATGTCACCGCGAGAGGCGGCGATTTCACGCGTGCCGTGAGCAATACGCGCGATTTCTTCTTTATCCAGCCCGTTGAACAGCGGCACATGCGCTAGCAGCGCTTCTATGTTGATGCCGTGTTGAATTGAGTGCATGGGCGGTTTTTCGAAGGAATCAGCCAGCGCCGACATTGGCAGTCGGCAATATTCGCATTTGTGACCTTCAGGGGCAAGAGCATTGCATGGGAACCGAGAGCGACAGAGCGATCGGAAATGGCCACCCTGATCAGGAGAATACCGGGGTCAGATCTGGCGCGAGTAGGTCGGGGAGATTCTTACATCGCCGACGACTTTCACTACCGCTACGGCGCTTGCCGCGGTTTGCGCGGTGCAACGGCGAACAGGCGATCGTAAAGAACGTTGGGCAGCAGGCGCAGAATCCTGGTCACCAGGCCCATTTGCCAAGGAATGACATGGTAGCTGCCTCCTCGCTCGATCGCTCGCGCAAAGCGCCGCGCAGCCTCGTCGGCCGACATCAGGAAAGGCATCGGGAAAGGATTGGCGGCGGTCATCGGGGTATTGATGTAACCGGGGCAAAGGGTGAGGACCTTCACCCCCGTGTCGCACAATTCGACACGCAGGCTTTCGAGATAGCTGATCACCGCGGCTTTTGATGCGCAGTAGGCCTCTGCACCAGGCAGGCCGCGGATTCCTGCGACCGAGGCGATGCCGACCAGCCGCCCGCATCCCGCTTGCCGCATGGCACCGATGAACGGTGAAAAGGTGGCGGCCATGCCGAAATAATTGACGTCCATGACCCGCCGGATGACTTCAAGATCGGCGGCAAATTCACTCAGGGTGCCAGCCGAGATGCCCGCGTTGGCGATCACGAGATCTGGAACACCGAACGCCGCGACGAAGTCTTCGCCGGCTGCACGCAATGCCGCCGCGTCCGTGACGTCGAGCGGGTAGCCACGGACTTGGCCGGGCCAGCGTGCGGAAAGGCGCAGCAAAGGTTCGGCCCGGCGCGCAGACAGTCCGATTCGTGCCCCCTGCGCTGCGTAGTATTCGGCCAGAGCCCAACCGATTCCGGACGAAGCGCCGGTGATGAAAACCTTGAGCATGCGGGAAGCCAGACTGGAAACGAGACGCCGGCAGTGTTCCGTTGCCGGCGGCGCAAAGGCTTGTCGGAGAATGGCGCCGCAGGGTTTGACAGGCTGAACCTGCTACTTTTTCTTGCGATCGGTACGCGCCATACCGATCACCTGGTCGGTAAGCGACGGCAGTTCAGCCAGACCCTTGAGTTCCTTGCCGGTAACCAGGTACTTACCGTCGACGGTCATTGCCGGAACGCCCTGGATCTTGTACGTCTGCACCATCTGATCGGCGCGCTTGGCCTTGCTGACGACGGCAAATGAATTGTAGGCTTCGGTGAACCTTTTGGCGTCAACCCCTTGCGCAGCCACCCATGCGGTGATGCTTTTATCATCATAGAGCTTGCTGCCCGCCTTGTGCAGGGCATCGAAAACTGCGCTGTCCAGCTTGGCCAGGTCGCCAGTGGCCTCCAGCGCATAAAAAAGTCGCGCCAGACTGGCCCACGGAGGACGTCCAAAGGTAACCGGCACGCGTTTGAAGGTCACGTCACTCGGCAATGCGGCCGCCCATTTGCCGACAATCGGATGGAAATCGCTGCAGTGCGGACAACCGTATGAGAAGAACTCGATCACTTCGATCTTTGCCGGCGTATCGGTCATCTGTGCTGGGATGATCGGTACGTAGTCGCGACCGACCACAAGTTCGGCCCGCACCGGCAGGACCACTGCCAGCATGGCCAAGGTAATGGCAAGCAACCATCCGCTATGACCTTGATGCATGGGTTTTCTCTCCTCTCTCAGTCTTTCCTGACCACATTGGCGTCGATGCCCTGCCTGGCGAGGTCGGCACGCAAATGGTTCACATCGTCGATTTTGTGGTACGGCCCGATGCGGACGCGATACCACACCTTGTCTTGCAGCATCACCTGCTGAATTTGCGCCTCGGTCCCAATCAACGCCAGACGTGCCTTCTGGTTGTCAGCCTCATGCGCGTTCTGGAACGAGCCGGCCTGCAGATAGAGCGGCTCCTTGAGGGTATTTTCGGTCCTGCTCCTGGTGCCGTCTGCTGGTTTGGCGTCAGCCGCCTTGCTCTCGGCCTTGCTGGGAGCGGCTTTGCCCTCTGTCGGTTTCGCCTCGACCGGCTTGGTCTCGATCGGCTT
>NZ_JDST02000007.1:54887-69545 GCF_000584975.1 Candidatus Accumulibacter cognatus
CGATCGGCTTGGTCTCGATCGATCTGGCGACCAGCGGCTTGGTTTCCGCTGGCTTGACTTCCTCGGGTTTGGGATCGGGAATCGCCTCTGCCTTACCAGGCAGGATCTTGTAGAAATCGAAGCGCGGTTTATCGGTAACCGGGTCACCCGGTTTGCCGGGCAATGCCACCGGCGCCGACGCGACCGGCGGCACTTCGGGAGAGGCTGCTGGCGGCTTGCCGGCAACGGGCGGCGGCAGCTTGGGTTGCTGGCCAGTAGTAGTAAAAGGCAGCGGCGCCTTGTTGATATACCAGACCACGCCGGCCACGCCGATGACGCCGATGACCAGGCCAATGAACAGGCCGAGCAGGGTGCCTCCTTCCGATTTCCTGGCAGGCGGCGCTTTGCGGGGTTTCATGTCAAGACTCATGGAAGTCCTCGGTCCTCCGATTACATCGACTCGGGGCAACTGACACCCAGAATTGCCATCCCATTATGGATTACCTGCCTGACGGCCGCCGCCAGTGCCACACGTGCATCCCGTAACGCCGGATCATCAACCAAAATCCGTTCGGCATTGTAGTAGCTGTGAAACTCAGCGGCCAGATCCTTGAGGTAAAAAGCAACCAGATGCGGTGCCAGCTCGCTTGCGGCCGTTTCAACGACCTCAGGGAACTCGCCCAGCCTGGCCGCCAGGGCAAGTTCGTATGGGCTTTCCAGGCGGCTGAGGTCAGCGGCGGTGAGTCCTGCCGGCTCGCCCCCCCATAGGGCCAGCACCGAACAGACGCGGGCATGCGCGTACTGAATGTAATAGACCGGGTTGTCGTTCGACTGGCTCTTGGCCAGATCGAGGTCGAAATCAAGGTGCTGATCGGATTTGCGCAGGACATAGAAGAAGCGGCAGGCATCGTTGCCGACATCCTCTCGCAGCGTGCGCAGGGTGACGAAATCCCCCGAACGCGTCGACATCTGGGCCTTCCAGCCAGAGCGATAGAGTACGGCAAACTGCACCAGGGCCACTTCGAGTACATCGGGATCAAGCCCCAGGGCGCTGATTGCACCCCTGACTCGTGGAATATAGCCGTGGTGGTCGGCTCCCCAGACGTTGATGATGCGCTGGAAGCCGCGTTCGTATTTGTTGAGATGGTAGGCGATGTCCGACGCGAAGTAGGTGTAAAGACCGTTGTCGCGCTGCACGACGCGATCCTTCTCGTCGCCAAAAGCGGTTGACCGAAACCAGCGGGCGCCATCCTGAACATAGAGATGACCGCTTTTGTCGAGTCGCTCGACGCAACGCGCGACCAAGCCAACATCGAATAGCGACTGTTCGGAAAACCACACATCGAAGTGCACTCCGGACTCCTCGAGATCCCTGCGGCAATCTGCGAGTTGCTCGGTGAGAACGAAGTCGTGCAGGGTTTTCCATTCCTCGCCGAGCAACTGCTTGGCCCTGGCAATCAGCGCATCGAGCTGGGTCTCACGCTGTTGCCCGGCGACGGCGTCGGTACGTTCGGGATCGGGCAGACCAGGCAGGCCTTCGCTGATGTTGGCGAGCGGTCGCAGGTAACGGCCAGGATGCGCCATCAGCAACTGCCTGGCCATGTCGCGAACATACTCGCCCTGGTAGGCGCTCGGGGGGAATGGCACGCTGTCCGGCCTGCTTAGTTCCAAGTAGCGTAGCCAGGTTGACAGGGCGAGGATATCCATCTGGCGGCCAGCGTCGTTGACGTAGTATTCGCTGGTCACGTCCCAGCCGGCATGACCGAGCAGCTTGCACAAGCTGCCGCCATAAGCGGCACCACGGCCGTGTCCGACATGCAGTGGTCCAGTCGGGTTGGCCGAAACGAACTCGACCAGCACGCGGCGCTTGCCACCAGTCGTCGAGCGACCGAACGCTGCGCCTTGTTCTAGAATCCTGCGCAGCACTTCGAGCTTGGCCGCAGGCGACAGGTGAAAATTGATGAAACCGGCACCAGCGACTTCGCTCCGATCGACCAGGGGCGAATACGGTAACTCCGAGATCAGCAGTTGCGCCAGTTGCCGTGGATTGCGTCTGATCGATCGCGCCAGTTGCATCGCCAGATTGCAGGAAAAATCCCCATGCGTGGCCAGCTTCGGTCGCTCGATATGGATGGCAGCGTCGGACTCGCTCGGTGCAACGCTGCGCAGTGCGGCTCGTATCAGTTCGGCGAGGTGGCTCTTGGGATCGTGGCTCATCGAATGCTTCTGGCTGAGAATTTGGTCAAGCTGCTGATTATACGACGCACAATGCGCGACTTGGCGATTGATGGCGAGAACGGCGAGAACAGCTGTTCTCATTTTGAAGCAGACCCGCTAAATTTTGCGGTTTGAAGCTTCTGAAAGGGATGATATGGGTTCGGTCTTTTTCATGCAGAGCCCGTCCTTCCTGGACTGCCAGCGGACGATGCAGGAAACGCTCGGGAAAAAATATCGCACAAACGCTGTTCGGGGTGTATCAAATTCCCTGTCAGCAATTCTCATTTGGGCCGAATTTGGGCCGAATGCCCGACGCTACGCCTGAACGGGTGGAGAATCTAACCGTTGAGCTCCCCTAACGTTTTATATTGGCTTACGAAGGGATCATGATTTCAAGTGTGCCCCCCACGATTCGGCACGGCCCTCCCCGATCCGAACGGCCTCGCATCAGTTGTGTTGTCCCGGCACTGAACGAGCATGACAGTCTGCTCCTGCTGCTCCCTGAATTAGCCGAATTGCTGGATCAAATCAGTTCTGCCTGGGAAATCATCGTCGTCGATGATGGCAGTACCGATCGTACGCCGCAACTCATGACGACCTATGTGACCAGCAACCCGGGTGTCTACTACCTGCAATTGTCGCGTAACTTCGGTAAGGAAGCAGCACTCAGTGCCGGGCTCGAAGTGAGCAGTGGTGACGTGGTGATCTGCATCGACGCCGATCTGCAACATCCGCTCGCCCTGATCCCGGATATGCTCGTACGCTGGCAGGCAGGTGTCGACACCGTCTATGCGGTAAAAAGGAATCGTGATGACGAATCCTGGCTCAAACGTGTCGGCGCTTCAATGTTCTACGGCATTCTGGGGCAGGGGCAGAGGGTTCGAATTCCTCCCGATGCCGGGGATTTCCGACTGATGGACAAGCAGGTCGTAGACGCGCTGATTCGCCTGCCGGAACGCACCCGCTTCATGAAGGGGCTCTATGCCTGGGTTGGCTTCAAGGCCGAGCCGATGCTCTATGTTCCTGCCGAACGGCTGCATGGGCATAGCCATTTCAATCTGCTGCAACTGATTCGTTTCGCGGTCGATGGCATCACCGCTTTCTCGACTTGGCCCCTGCGCACTTTCAACCTGGTCGGCAGCCTGATTGCGATGCTTTCTTTCTGCTATGGCAGTTACCTGGTGATCGATTATCTGATCAATGGGCACGACATTTCAGGTTGGACAACCATCGTCACCGGAATGTTTTTCTTCTCTGGAATCAACCTGATGGCACTCGGTACCATGGGTGCCTATATCGCGCGGATTTTTGACGAAGTCAAGCAGCGTCCCCTCTACGTGGTCAAGCGGAACATCGGGCAAAAACTGCCCGAAAACGAATCCTGAGCAGGCATCGATGAGCACAAACAAGTGGCTGTCGGCATTTGTTGATACCCGATCAATGTGGCTGGTGATGCTGGCCACGGCCGTGTGGCTGTCGGCGACGGCCGGAATCCGGCCCTTGATGCTTCCTGATGAAGGGCGCTATGTGGGCATTGCCTGGGAAATTCTGACCACCGGCGACTGGCTGGTTCCCCGCCTCGACGGCATGCCATTCTTCCACAAGCCGCCGCTGTTTTATTGGCTGACGACTTTGAGCCTGAGCCTATTCGGAGCGCACGAGTTGCCGGCGCGAGCGGCATCACTGGTCGCCAGCCTCTTTGCCGCCGTGGGCCTCTACTGGTTTGTCCGTCGTTACCGGGACAGCCAGCTTGCTACCCTGTCGATCGTCATCCTGGTCACACAGCCGATCTTCTACGCAGGAAGTCAATTCGCGAACCTCGACATGCTGGTTGCCAGTCTGATTACCCTGACGATTCTTGCCGGGGCCGATGCCATCCTTCGTCTCGAAGAGAAGCTTCCCTATCGCGCTGTCCTGGCCATCAGCTACGTCTTTGCCGCACTCGGGATTCTTGCCAAGGGTCTGATCGGTATCGTCTTGCCGGGCGGTGTTTTGCTGCTCTGGCTGCTCTGGCGTCGAGCGTGGCGGTCTTTACCAGCAATCTTCTGGTTGCCAGGAACGCTGCTCCTGCTACTGATTGCGCTCCCATGGTTTTTCTGGATGCAGCATTCCTACCCCGGATTCTTCGATTATTTCGTGGTTTATCATCACTTCCGGCGCTTTTCGGAAACCGGCTTCAATAACCAGATGGCCTTCTGGTTTTATATTCCGGTCATTTTCCTGGCCACCTTGCCGTGGTCGCCATGGTTTGCACGCGCATTCGTCCAGGTCGACCACGGAGATGCCGGGCGGGTTGGCTTGCGAAGCCTGATGGTGATCTGGTTCCTGTTCATCGTCGTCTTTTTTTCTCTGCCGAGTTCCAAGCTGCTGGGTTACATTCTGCCGGCGACGCCGCCGTTTGCCTATCTGATTGCCGAATCCTTTTCGCACTGGCTGGATCGTGACCGGACGCGTGCCCTGCGCTGGTATGTTGGGAGCCTGAGCCTGGCCTCGATCGCCTGTGTCGCACTGGTGGTCGGCGTTGCACTTGCCGACAAAGTTTCCGCCAAATCTCTGGCGAGCAAGGCCAGTCCCCTGCTGCAGCCACCGGACCAAGTGGTCCTGGTCGATCAGTATCCATACGACCTGCCGTTCTATTTGCAAGCCCGCAAGCCTGCCTGGGTAGTCAGCGATTGGCAGGATCCGGAAATCGCCAAGCGCGACAATTGGCGAAAGGAACTCGCCGATGCCGGAGAGTTTGACCATGCCAGCCGGCAGGCGGTCCTGCTCACGCCCGCAGAGTTCGCGGCAAGACTCTGCAGTTCTGCTGCCGGCGTATTATGGATCTGGGGCAAGCCGTCGGCGCCTGAGCTGCTGCCGTGGCTGCAGCAGCAACCGGTATTTACCGCCGACCAAAGGCACGCGCTGTGGCGGCTGCAGCCGGCAGCCCTCAGGAAATTCTGTGGCGAAAAACCCAGTAACGGCTGAGGATGAAGGTCAGCACCGCAATCGCCACCAGAATCACTGCCAGCAGCAGGTCATAGGCGATATTGGTGACGTGCAACAAGAAGGCGTAGCTCAGTTCGTTGATCACGAATCCGCTTGCCGAGACGAGAAAGAAGCGGCCGCAGGCGATCGCCAGAGAGTTCTGCTGATAACGAAAGGTCAGGCGATAATGTCCGCCAAATGAAACCAGAAAAGCGACCAGCCATCCGATCAGATTGGCCAACAACGGAGGCTGTTGCCAAACGGTGACACAACCCACCGCGATCAGCCAATGCGTTGCCGCCGCTGTACAACCGACGAACACAAACCACGCGAGTTGCGTGAATATCACTACCATGCCAGATGCCTCTAGTAAGGTTAAGACTTCGCTTGTTGCGGCCGGCAAGCGGCTCGCCATTTGCGCCGACGACTTCGGGATGTCTGCCGGAATAAACGCAGGCATTCTTGAACTGGCCCGACTGGGCCGCCTCAGTGCGGTCAGTTGCCTAGTGCAGGGGCCAGCGCTGAGTGAACAGGTCTCTTTGCTGGCGCTACTGCCGGTGGACATCGGGCTGCATCTCAATTTTACCGAGGCCTTTGTTAGAGGCCAATTCTGCTTCTCGCTGCCGCGCCTGATCAGCGCATGT
The DNA here is from genome assembly GCF_000584975.1 of Candidatus Accumulibacter cognatus. Classification (NCBI taxonomy): domain Bacteria; kingdom Pseudomonadati; phylum Pseudomonadota; class Betaproteobacteria; genus Candidatus Accumulibacter; species Candidatus Accumulibacter cognatus. Next base: position 60,695 of record NZ_JDST02000007.1, read on the forward strand.
TATCTACAACAATTACCGAAGTCCCTGATCACTGCGACCATTGATTCTCAACTGGATGGTTTCGAAACCCGCTTCGGACGTCCTCCTGATTTCATCGACGGCCACCAGCATGTCCATCAATTGCCGCTGATTCGCGAGCAGTTGCTGGAGTGCATTGCTCAGCGCTATCCGACGCGTTCTCTCTGGCTGCGCTCGACGCAAACGGCGCGCCACTTGACAGTCGATCGTGGCAAGCGCTTGAAGGCCCGGATCATTGCCTGCCTGGGTGCGCGGACGATGCGCCGATTGGCGGATGCACAGGGTCTGCCGATGAACCGTCATCTGCTAGGGGTCTACGGCTTCTCGGCAAGCCCCGAAGAATACCGACGAATGCTGATGTCTTGGTTCGTCGATGCTGCAGACGGCGACCTGTTGATGTGCCATCCCGCAAGTGCTATCGAGGCTGGAGACCCGATCGGGCAGCAAAGGATACGGGAACTCTCGGTGTTTGCCGACAGCCGTTTTCCGTACTGGATCGAGCAGCATCGATTGACCATTTCGCGCCTGTCGAGAGCAGCTTGACTGATATGCGTATCAGAGCGGAGCGATGACACCCGTTTCTGTGTAAACTCGTCTCTTTGCCGACTTCAAGACCTGCCCGTCAGCCGTGCGACTATTTCGCCTCGCCAAAATCCTGAGTATTGCGAGCCGCTACGGCCTCGACGAGATGATTCTCGAGCACGAACCAAGCGGTCGCCTGGCGGCGCTGTCGCGTGCCCTGCATTTCTGGCGACGTTTCGACACCCCGCCGGCGGTTCGTCTGCGCCAAGCACTCGAGTCGCTGGGGCCGATTTTCGTCAAGTTTGGACAGGTTCTGTCCACCCGTCGCGACCTGCTGCGTACCGACATCGCCGATGAACTGGCCAGGCTGCAGGATCGCGTACCACCGTTCTCGCCCGAACTGGCACTGACGCAAATCGAGAAAGCCTATGGCCGGCCAGCCAGTGCCGTGTTTGCCGAGTTCGATTCGACACCGATCGCCAGCGCCTCGATTGCGCAGGTCCATTTTGCCCGTCTGCGGCCAGAGGACGGCGGCCAGGAAGTTGCCGTCAAGATCCTGCGTCCGGACATGCACGGCGTGATTGCCAATGATTTGGCACTGCTCGAAACCCTGGCAGGCCTGCTCGAAAAGGTGTGGTCGGACGGGAAGCGGCTGAAGCCGCGCGAAGTGGTAGGCGAGTTCGCCAAATACCTTTACGACGAACTCGATCTGATGCGCGAAGCCGCCAACTGCTCGCAACTGCGACGCAACTTCAGCGGCTCGCGGTTGCTGCAGGTACCCGAAGTGTACTGGGACCAATGCACGACGACAGTGATGGTCATGGAGCGCATGCGCGGCATCCCTATCAGTCAGACCGATGCCCTGATCGCTGCCGGCATCGATTTGCCGGCGCTGTCACGTGCCGGCGTCGAGATCTTCTTCACGCAGGTATTTCGCGATGGCTTCTTCCACGCCGACATGCACCCCGGCAATATCTTCATCGCCACCGATCCGGACCATCACGGCAGCTATATCGCACTCGATTTCGGCATCGTCGGAACACTGACTGATAACGACAAGAATTACCTGGCGCAGAACTTCCTCGCCTTTTTCCAGCGCGACTACAAGCGCGTGGCGATGGCTCATATCGAAGCTGGTTGGGCACCGCCAGAGACGCGTGCCGACGAGTTCGAGGCCGCCATCCGCGCCGTCTGCGAACCGATTTTCGACCGTCCACTTCACGAAATCTCGTTCGGCCGCGTCCTGCTGCGTCTGTTTCAGACCTCGCGCCGTTTCAATGTCGAAATCCAGCCGCAACTGGTGATGCTGCAGAAGACCCTGCTCAACATCGAGGGCCTGGGCCGGCAACTCGACCCCAATCTGGACCTGTGGAAGACCGCCAAACCATTCCTGGAGCGTTGGATGAGCGAGCAACTCGGTAGCCGCGCATTCCATCGCGGCGTTCAGCAGGAAGCTCCCTACTGGGCACGCATCCTGCCGCAGTTGCCACGCCTGGTACACCAGGCGCTGGCACAAACGAAAGCGCCTGATCTGGCGCCGTTGCTGGCCGATCTGGCACGCACACAGCGCCAGCACAGGCGCTTGCTGGGCGTCATCGCCGTACTGCTGACGGCAATACTGCTCGGTCAGCTATTGATGAACAATCTCTGAGCATCTGCGCGCCCATCGAAAGATGATTCTCGATGCTGTCCTGCACGATGCTCCAATGCCAATATGCTAGGATAATCGGACAATCCTATATCTGTAGTCGCCTATTGTATTGTCAGGTCATGCTGGCGATGGCGTGCGAGCCAGTCAACAAGCAAACCAATGCTTGGCGATGAAAAACATAAGACCATGAATAAAATGGTGAAACCTGCGCCCAGGACGGGGATGCTCTCGCCCATTTTGTTTCTCCTTGAGAGACCTCGTAATGGCTAAAGTGAGATTGCGTTCCACTGTAGCTCGATGATTCCCGGTATCCGGGATTGCCCGGATACAATAATCTGTCGCTGGCAACGCGGCAAACGATAAAATCTCACTCGATGCCTGAATTTTTTTCATTCATGCAAGGTAATTTCACCATCTCCTCGGCATGCTCCGGAAGTTCTGCCGACCTGTTGCAGATCACGAATCTGTACCTGCAGACAACGTCAGAATTGCGTCAATCGAGTCTTGAAGGTAGTATCCATGCCGCGCAACACATGCTGATGTAGATATCCCGTCACCCTACCGGTCCGGCGGCCCAACCCGAACCGTGATCCAGTTGTTCACAGTGGAACCGGCTCTGCTTGTTGGCCCGGGTCCTCATATCAACTTCGCATTTCTTTATCGTTCCCAGAATGATTTCCGGCCTACTCAAGAAGATTTTCGGCAGCCGCAATGATCGGCTGATCAAGCAGTACATGCAGGTTGTCCGCAAGATCAATGCGCTGGAAGCGGGAACCAGTACGCTTTCTGACGACGCCCTGCGCGGCAAGACCGCCGATTTCAAGTCGCGCGTTGCCAACGGCGAGACACTCGACGCCTTGCTACCGGAGGCTTTCGCCGTGGTTCGCGAGGCCGGCAAGCGTACGCTGGGCATGCGTCACTTCGACGTCCAGCTGATCGGTGGCATGGTCCTGCACGACGGCAAGATCGCGGAAATGCGTACTGGTGAGGGAAAAACGCTGGTGGCGACGCTGGCGTCCTATCTGAATGCACTCTCCGGGAACGGTGTACATGTGGTAACGGTCAACGATTACCTGGCCAACCGCGACGCTGAGTGGATGGGGCGCCTGCATCGTTTTCTCGGCCTCAGCGTCGGCGTGAACCTGTCGCAAATGGCCCACGGGGACAAACAGGCGGCCTACGCTGCCGACATCACCTACGGGACCAACAACGAGTTCGGCTTCGATTACTTGCGCGACAACATGGTCTATTCCGGCACCGAGCGAGTCCAACGCAAGCTCAACTTCGCCATCGTCGACGAAGTGGATTCGATCCTCATCGACGAAGCGCGCACACCCCTGATCATTTCAGGCCAGGCTGAAGACCATACCGAACTGTACGTGCGCATGAACAAGGTCGCTCCGCTGCTCAAGCGCTGCGAGGTCGAGGATGGTCCGGGAGATTACTGGGTAGACGAAAAAGGCCATCAGATCCTGATGACCGAGGAGGGTCACGAGCACGCCGAAGAGATCCTGGCACAAGCTGGCCTGCTTCCTGACGGCGGCAGTCTCTACGATGCCTCCAACATCCTGATGATTCACCATCTGTACGCTGCACTGCGCGCCCACAACCTGTTCCTACGGGATCAGCAGTATGTAGTGCAGAATGGTGAGGTGATCATAGTAGACGAGTTCACCGGTCGCCTGATGTCCGGTCGTCGCTGGTCCGATGGTCTGCACCAAGCGGTCGAGGCCAAGGAAGGTGTCCGGATTCAGAACGAGAATCAGACCCTGGCATCGATCACCTTCCAGAACTACTTCCGAATGTACAGCAAGCTGTCCGGAATGACCGGCACTGCGGATACCGAAGCCTACGAGTTTCAGCAAATCTATGGTCTGGAAACTGTGGTCATCCCGACCAACCAGCCCATGCGCCGGACCGACCACAACGACCAGGTCTTCCGTACCGCCAAGGAGAAACACGCGGCGATCGTTGCCGATATTCGTGGCTGCCGCGAACGCGGCCAGCCGGTGCTGGTCGGCACCACCTCGATCGAGAATTCCGAGTTGCTCTCGGCCCTGCTGGACCACGAAAAACTGCCGCATCAGGTTCTCAACGCCAAGCAGCATGCGCGCGAAGCCGAAATCGTCCGCGAGGCCGGACGGCCGGGGATGATCACCATTGCCACCAACATGGCCGGTCGTGGAACCGACATCGTCCTCGGCGGCAGTATCGAGAAACTGATCACGCAACTCCGCGACGACGAGGCGCTTACCGATGCGGACCGCGAGGCGCGCATCAGCGTGATCCGTGCGGATTGGCAAAAGCTGCACGATCAGGTCGTCGCCGCCGGCGGCCTGCACATCATCGGCTCGGAACGTCATGAGTCGCGGCGGATCGACAATCAGTTGCGCGGCCGTTCGGGTCGCCAGGGCGATCCCGGTTCCTCACGCTTCTATCTCGCCCTCGATGACTCGCTGCTGCGCATTTTTGCCGGCGATCGCCTCAAGGCGATCATGGAGCGACTGAAAATGCCTGATGGCGAGGCGATCGAGCATCCGCTTGTCTCGCGCTCACTGGAATCAGCGCAGCGCAAGGTCGAGGCGCGCAACTTCGATATCCGCAAGCAACTTCTCGAATACGACGATGTCGCCAATGATCAGCGCAAAGTCATCTACGCGCAAAGGAACGAGTTGCTGGAAACTGACGATATCTCCGAAACCGTGACGGCGATGCGTGAAGGCGTGTTGCATGATACCTTCAGGCTTTACGTCCCGGCTGACAGTGTCGAGGAACAATGGGATCTGCACGGGCTCGAAAGAGCACTGGCCGCCGAACTCCAGTTGCAGATGCCGATGGCCGAGTGGTCAAGGAATGAACCGAACCTGAGCAGCGATGACATGCTGCGGCGGCTGATCGATACGGCTGCCGCTTCCTATGCAGCCAAGATCGAACTCGTGGGCGCCGATGCCTTCCATCCGTTCGAGCGTAACGTCATGCTGCAGAGCCTCGATACGCACTGGCGAGAACATCTGGCGGCGCTGGACCACCTGCGCCAGGGCATCCATCTGCGTGGCTACGCACAGAAGAACCCGAAACAGGAGTACAAACGCGAAGCTTTCGAGCTGTTCGAGCGCATGCTCGACAACATTCGCGTCGACGTGACGCGTCTCCTGGTCACCGTGCAGGTGCGCACTCAGGATGTCGAGGAAACCCTCCCGCATGCGGATGTGCAGAACGTCCGCTACCACCATGCGGACTATGATGAAGCCTTGGGGCAGGAGGGAGGCAGCGACACGGCGGCAACGCACGTGCAGAAACCGATGCATACCGGTGCCAAGGTAGGCCGCAATGAACCTTGCCCCTGCGGCTCGGGAAAGAAGTACAAATACTGCCATGGCAAGTTGTCGTAGTTTGTAGTTGTCCGGAGTGAACTGAACCGAAGCGCCAGGGTGCAAAAACGGTGCCCTGACAGATCCCCTGGCCGTGCTGACCTTCTCCGCCCGCGAGGTTGCAATGCCCGTCAATTACCGCACCCCTTCCCCCTCTCAACTGTTCCCGGTCACCGGCGTTCGCCTGGGTGTCGCCGAAGCGGGCATCCGCAAGCCTGACCGGCGCGACTTGACCTTGCTGTCGCTGGCAGAAGGGTCCCGAGTCGCTGGTGTGTTTACCACCAACCGCTTCTGTGCCGCACCGGTACAGGTCTGCCGTCGTCATCTCGAGCTCGGCAGCGATATCCGCGCGCTGGTGATCAATACTGGCGTTGCGAATGCTGGTACCGGTGAGCAGGGCTGGCAGGCGGCGGTGCACACCTGTGCCGCTACCGCTCACTTGCTGGGCATCGAGGACCGGCAGGTGCTGCCCTTCTCGACCGGCGTCATCCTCGAACCCTTGCCGGTCGATCGTCTGGTGGCCGGCCTGCCGCTCTGCGTCGCCGATCTCCAGGAGAACCACTGGCACGCCGCAGCGCACGCCATCATGACCACCGATACGGTCGCCAAAGCCGCCTCGCGGCGCCTCAATGTCTCCGGCCGGACGGTGACGATCACCGGCATCAGCAAGGGTGCCGGAATGATCCGGCCAAACATGGCAACCATGCTCGGTTTCATCGCTACCGACGCCGGCATCGCCACGCCCCTGCTGCAGCAGCTCTTGTGGACAGCCGCCGACGCCTCATTCAACAGCATCACCGTCGATGGAGACACCTCGACCAATGATTCCTTCCTCCTGATTGCGACGGGCGAGGCCGGCGTCGAGTTTGCCGACGCGGCTGCACCCGGCTACGCGGCGCTGTGCGAGGCAGTGGTCGCCGTTGCCGTCGAACTGGCGCAGGCAATCATTCGCGACGGCGAAGGCGCCAGCAAGTTCATCAGCATCGCCGTTGAAGAGGGCCGCGACCGTGCAGAATGCAAGCGCGTTGGCTATGCGATCGCGCACTCGCCGCTGGTCAAGACCGCTTTCTTCGCTTCCGATCCCAACCTCGGCCGCATCCTGGCCGCGATCGGCTACGCCGAGCTTGATGCTCTCGATGTGGGGCCAGTCAGCGTCTGGTTGAGCAGCGGCCAAACGGAGATTCTGGTTGCCGAAAGAGGCGGACGGGCGGCCTCCTACCACGAAGAAGACGGCGCCGCCATCATGCAACAAGCCGAGATTGGCATCCGCGTCGCACTCGGCCGCGGCACCGCCAGCGCCACCGTCTATACCTGTGATCTCACCTACGATTACGTGAAGATCAATGCGGACTATCGCAGCTAACCTGGGCATAACGACGCGCAGGTTGTATTGCAGTGGTTCGCAGCGCACGACTACCCGGGGCTCGTCGCTCCGCACCCAGCCATGGCAGTTGCAGATCGCGTAGCGCAGGTCTACCTGATCGTTCTCTTTGGCATAGCTGTCGCTAAGCAAATCGGGAAGCTGGCGGCGGACATTCCTGACATTCCATATACCCAACTGGTAACGAAGTCGACGAATTTTTTCACTTCGTAGTCTATGGCCTGCTGAGCACGAAGATTCACGCCCTGCTTGAAGGGCTCGGTTTACTCGCCCGCTTTCGACTCACCGGAAGACAGGCCGGCGATAGTCCACCAGCACCGCCGTTACTACAAAACTGGCATCCAGACTCTGTCGGCACCGAGAAGGCCCACAACACCGACCTGATCCTTGAACACCTCGCGGTCAACAACATCAAGGACGGTAAGGATCTCTTGCCAGAAACGACCATTCAAGGAAACTGTCCAACTCACCAACTGGAGAACAACCCCATGAATCGCTACAGTCGAAATGAAGCTGCTATCGCCGAACTGAACGCTGAACAGTATCGGGTCACTCAGCAGAACGGCACGGAATATCCCGGCACCGGCGAATATATGCCCAACCACGCGCCGGGCATATCTGTCGACATCGTCTCTGGCAAGCTCCTGTCCGCCTCCAGTGACAAGCTCGAATTCGGCTGCGGCTGGCCGAGCTTCCCCAAGCCCATGATTTCTTCTCACCTGCTCAAACTGAACAACATGATGAACAACATGAGCCACGGCATGATCCGTGCGGAAGTCCATTCCGCCCATGGCGACAGCCATCCTGGTCACGTCTTTCCCGACGATCCGCAGGGCCGGGGAGGCTTGCGCTGCTGCATCGATTCCGCGTCCTTACGCTTCATCGCCCTGGAACGGATGGCAACCGAAGGCTACGCAGAATATATCGATCAAGTGGAGGTGAAATAATGATAAACACCGAACGCGCAATGCTTGCCGGCGGCTGCTTCTGGGGCATGCAGGGACTCATCCGCCGCCTACCCGGCGTTGTCGCCACCCGCGTCGGATACACCGGCGGCGACTTGCCTCACGCAACCTACCGCAACCACGGTTCCCACGCGGAAGGCATCGAAATATTCTTTGACCCGGAGCAGATCAGCTATCGACGCCTGCTAGAATTCTTCTTCCAGATCCACGATCCAACCACGCGCAATCGCCAGGGCAACGACATCGGTTCATCCTACCGCTCTGCCATCTACTATGAAAACGAAGCGCAGCGGCAAATCGCCCTGGACACCATCGCTGATGTCAATGCATCCGGCCTCTGGCCTGGCAAGGTGGTTACAGAGCTCAAACCCGTCGGCAGTTTCTGGGAGGCTGAACCGGAACACCAAGACTATCTGGAACGCTATCCAAACGGATATACTTGCCACTATCCGCGCCCCAACTGGGTGCTGCCGCGAAGGAACGGAAAATAGGCAAATAGAAAGCGAAGCACGGATCGAATTAGTCGACCCTGCAACATTCGTTGAGCTGCCTAGCAACACCACTTCCGGCGCGCGAGGGGCATGTCGGCACGCCTCGTTCTCTGGAATCGCCGCCAACAGCGTCAGCCACAGCAAGCGCAAAAAAACCGCCTTCAGTCCTAGGCGAACCATCGCCCGCAATAACCCGCACAGGTTCCCGCCAAGATGGCTCGGAAAAGCTTCGGCCGGCTACATGAGATTCTGGCCAGTTTCCGGTGAGAAGCCGAAGGCGACAACTGCGCGCCACGCATCGTCAAGCTTGCTGCTGCCGGGGCTTACCTCGCTGACGATCTGTGCGCGACTCGACCTTGACCCGGTGCAGGCAGCCGTCAACTCGGCAACTGCGGCGATGATGGAAGCTGGCGACGTGAAAGAGGCGGCGGAAGTATACTGAAATAGGTAAC